>JAZDMF010000137.1:0-12707 GCA_043801235.1 Bacteroidota bacterium
ATAAAAATCCATAATGGTATCAATGTTTGACTTTCCATTGAATTTCGTCAGCATTATTGTCGGCTGCTGTTTTTCTTGCAAGCACAAATAAAAAATCAGAAAGCCTGTTCAGGTATTGGATAATAAGTCTGTCCACTTCAAAATGTGAGGTCAGTTCAATGATAATTCTTTCCGCACGCCGGCAAACACAGCGTGTAATGTGGCAGAATGAAACGGTCGGATGTCCTCCGGGTAAAATAAATGAACTGAGTTCAGGAAGCACGTTGTTCATACGGTCAATTTCATTTTCAAGCATTATGATATCTTCAGGCTTCATTGATGGAAGTTTTTTTACAGATGCTTCATTTTCGGCAGCCAGAAGCGATTGAACAGTAAACAGAATATTTTGTATATGCAATAATTTTTGTTTTGTTTCCGCACCATTAAACAGGTCGCGTAATAACCCAATATACGAATTCAGTTCATCAACAGTACCATAAGCTTCAATACGCTTATGAAACTTCGGAACGCGGGTGCCGCCAAGAAGTGAGGTTTCGCCTTCGTCACCCGTTTTTGTATATATTTTTATTTTATTTTTCATCAATCAGGTCCGACATGGCTTTCTTATAGGTTGTAATATCGGGGTTTTGCTCATCCGAAGCTACTTTTCCGTCAATCAACCGTATGATGCGGTGAGCGTGAAGCGCAATGCTTTCTTCATGTGTTACAATAATAATTGTATTACCTGCTTTATGAATTTCTTCGAAAAGCCCCAATATTTCAATAGATATTTTTGAATCAAGGTTACCGGTAGGTTCATCGGCAAGTATAATGGAAGGGTGATTCACCATCGCCCGTGCTATGGCAACCCTTTGCCGCTGTCCGCCGGAAAGCTCATTCGGGCGGTGCATGATACGGTCGCCAAGATCCACACTGTTCAGTACTTCAGTGGCTCTTTCAGTCCTTTTGTTTTTTCCGAAGCCTGCATACACCAGCGGTAACGCAACATTATCAAGGGCTGTGGCACGGGGAAGCAAATTGAACGTTTGAAACACAAAACCTATTTCCTTGTTACGAATTTCCGCAAGATGAAAATCAGAAAGAGAACTTACATCCGTTCCGTTCAGCACATACTCCCCGTCAGTAGGTGAATCGAGGCAACCCAGGATGTTCATCAGTGTCGATTTTCCGGAACCTGAAGGCCCCATCAGCGCCACATATTCATTCCTGTAAATGGACATTGTAATATTGCGAAGCGCCCTTACAATTTCGGTTCCCACCTTGTAATTCTTCGTAATATTAGCTAATCGTATAATTTCTGCTTTATCGGCCATTTCAATCAATGTTCATTGCAAAACGCAAATTTATCAAATTATTGTTTAAAAACGTACAACAAAATTCTCCTTGCTCAGCTCATTACGGAAAAACACCAGCCCCATGAAAAACATGTCAATCGTCACAGTAACCCGCTCATGGCTTTTTATTTTTTTCCATGCTTGCTTCATTCCATCCGACCAGTTAATATCATCAAAAACAAACACACTTTCATTCTGAACATAAGGCAAACAGGTTTCAAAATATTTTATTGTTGCTTCCTCTGTATGATTTCCATCAAAAAAAACAAAATCAGGCTTATGCTTTCTTGCGAGGTTATCAAGCATGTCATCAAAACCACCTATGATAAAAACAATATTTTTTAATCCGGCTTTTTGTGCATTTTTTTCAGCAATTTCAGCAATATTCATGCATCCTTCAACTGTAATAATTTCTGTCATAGGATTTGCTTTAGCCATATAGGATGTGCTTATGCCAAGGCTTGTTCCTAGTTCCAGAACTTTTGCGGACTTAAAATATTTTACCATCCTGTATAGCAGTGAAGCATATTTTCTGCTTTTCAGCGAATGTTTTGCAATATCTCTTATAGTTCTGCTTCTTCCTGAATTCTTTTTTGACCCTGCTCCCAAATCGCTAACGAAAATTCCTGTGTTATTTTTTTTTAACTCCTTTCGAATGGCTTCAATATCGCTTACCTCCTGAAATTTTGTTTTCTTATTCACAACATTACATACAAAATCAAATGTAAAAGGAGAGTGAATTCCATAACGGGTTTTTGCGGAAAAATAATAATGAAGATAATCATGCAGCAATGCCACTTTGTTCATTCAACGAAGATATATATAAAACTATAATACATTAAACTTTAAATAATACCTTTGCCAGAACATAGCATATTATGTCATATGTATGATGTCAAATATATCATATCAAATGTGCTTTTTGTAAGAAATAAATGATTAAAAAAAATTTAACATTTGACTTCTTACATCTGACTTTTGACATAATAAAATAAATAAGGCTTTAAATAAATGAGTATTTTTTCTTCCGTTTCAAAATATTTATCGCTCGTAAAATTTGCCCATACAGTTTTTGCATTGCCTTTTGCGCTTATCGGATTTTTTTTAGGAACAGCACAATCATCCGGGCCTGTCAGCTATAAATTGTTTTTACTTATCATTCTTTGCATGGTGTTTGCGCGCAGCACGGCCATGGGTTTCAACAGGTATCTTGACCGTTCCATTGATAAAAAAAATCCCCGTACCTCAAAACGTGAAATTCCTGCTGGAAAAATTTCTCCGGTTGCAGCATTGATTTTTACAATTATTTCAGCATTGGCTTTTGTAACAACAACATTTTTTATCAACCCTTTGTGTTTTTATTTATCGCCAATAGCTTTGATGGTTGTTATGGGGTACAGCTATACCAAGCGTTTTACACCGCTTTGCCATTTAATTCTTGGCCTCGGCCTTGCCCTGGCGCCTACCGGGGCATATTTTGCTGTTATTCCGCATTTCGCAACCGAACCGTTGCTTTATTCCTTAGCAGTGTTGTTCTGGGTTTCGGGATTCGATATCATTTATGCTTTGCAGGATATTGAATTTGATAAATCACAAAATCTGAAATCAATTCCTGTTATTATAGGAATAAAAAAATCATTGATTATTTCCGTATTTTTTCATCTCATAACTGCAATCCTTATTATTTATTCAGGAATAAACCTTGATTTCGGTCTGTATTACTGGATGGGCTCGGCAATATTTATTGTCTTATTAATCTATCAGCACCTTATAATTAAGCCTTCTGACCTGAGCCGGATAAACCAGGCTTTTGCCACTTTGAATGGCTTTGCCAGCGTAGTTTTTGGGATTTTTGCAATTATTGAAATAGCATCCAAATGGATAAAATAAAATCTTATTGAATTTTTCTTATTTACGTATTGCAAACATTTTATTATCTTGCGTTGAATTTTGATAAAAATCTAATCATTATGAAAAAACTTTTTCTGATTCTCCTTATTGCCATTGGTTCATTTAACATGGCCATTGCCCAGGACACAGTGATTGCAAAAGGCGTTGATGACCAGAAGGCCGAGAAACTATATAATGAAGGCATCAAATTGTACGATGCCCAAAGCTACAGTGCAGCTTTAACGAAGTTTAATGCAGCCATTGCGCTGAAACCCCAGTTCGAAAAAGCTTATTACAACAGGGGCTCTGTTAAGTATGAACTGAAAGATTATACCGGAGCCATTGCTGATTTTGATAAATCCGTCGAATTAAATGCATCGAATGAAAAAGCATACTTCAGCCGTGCGCAGGCCAAATATGCAAAAAGCAACAAAACCGGAGCCATTGAAGACTATACTGCTGCCATTAAAATTAATTCTGCCTATGCGCAAGCTTATTATTACCGTGGCGGAATATATTTTGAAAACGGGGAATACCAGAAATCTTCTGATGATTTTACCAGCGCCATAACCCATAAGTCAGATTATGCTTATGCATATAACGACAGGGGAAGCGCCAAGAAAATGCTGGAAGATTATAAAGGGGCCAAGGAAGATTATCTGAAAGCAATACAAATCAACCCGAAGCTTGCTTTTGCTTTTAATAACCTGGGCAGCGTTGAGAAAAAACTAGGCAACTTTAAAGATGCCATCGAAAATTATACAGCAGCAATAAAAATTGATCCTTCTTATTATATCGCATATAATAACAGGGGCAGTGTTAAATCGGAAACCGAAGATTATACAGGCGCCATTGAAGATTTCACACAAGCCATTACCCTGAAATCCGATTATACATATGCATACAACAACAGGGGCAATGTGAAATACAAACAGTACGATTACAAGGGAGCTGTTGAAGACTACAGTAAAGCTATTGAACTTAATGCCGGTTACGGCTATGCTTACCTCAACCGGGGCATTGCAAAAGAAATGCTGCGTGATACAAAGGGGGCCTGCGAGGATTGGAAAAAAGCAGCAACCTTGGGTATAACATCAGGAACAAGCTATTCCGGAAAATGCAAATAAACGATTTTATGAACCTGAAAAAAATAACATATATGCGCGCATTAATTCTTAGTATTGCCTTTATTTTATTCTCACCCCTCTTACAGAAGGGTTTTGCACAGGAAAATGTTGAATTCAACAAGAAAAATTTTCCCGGAAAAAAATCAGAGCTTAAGGAAGCCCTGAAAGAAATGAGTGCAGGCGATGAATTGTATGATCTTGGCGGAGGCAACTTTACACTCGCTATCGATCATTACCTCAAAGCACAGACATTTAATCCGAACAATGCCATGCTAAACTATAAGTTAGGAAACTGCTTTCTGAACTCACCTGATAAAAAGAAATCGATACCCTATTTTGAAACCGCAGTAAAAATTAATCCAAGCGTGGCGGCCGATCTGCATTACCTGCTCGGACAGGCATATCATTTCAATTATGAATTTGACAAAGCAATTACTGAATACAGTACATACAAAGAATCACTATCCCCGACCGATCTGGCAAAGATATCAAAAGTCGTTGAGAAGAAAAGAACGGAAGCCACCTATGGAAAGGACCTGATAAAAAATCCTGTACGAGTATTCATAGATAACCTTGGAACCACCGTAAATACGATATATCCTGAATACAGTCCTATTATCACTGCCGATGAATCCATTCTTTTCTTCACTTCACGCCGTGAAAATACAACAGGGGGGGAAAAAGACCCTCTTGATTTTAAATATTTCGAAGACATATATCTTTCGTACAGCATAGGCGGAACATGGAATCCTGTTCAGAATCCCGGCAAACCGCTGAATACAGAAACACATGATGCTACCGTTGGCCTTTCTGCTGACGGACAAACACTGCTTATATATAAAGGTGAGAACGGCGGCGACATTTACGAATGTAAACTCGACGGCAACGAGTGGGGAAAACCCGACAGGCTTCCCAAAACCATTAACACAAACTACCATGAATCCGGTGCTTCCTTTGGCCCCGACGGACGTACTCTTTATTTTGTAAGCGACAAACCGGAGGGTTTCGGCGGAAGCGATATTTATATGTGCAAAAAAAGCGCTAAGGATAAATGGACAGAACCTGTCAATCTTGGCAATGTTATAAATACAGAATATGATGAAGAGGGCGTATTCATGCATCCCGACGGAAAGACCATTTACTTCAGCTCGAAAGGACATTATACTATGGGGGGCTATGATATTTTTAAATCGGAATTCAAGGATGGCAAATGGTCGGAACCCGAAAATATCGGATACCCTATTAATACCACCGATGATGATGTTTTCTTCTCTATTTCGGCCAGCGGACTCCATGGCTATTATTCGTCTGCTATGCCGGGTGGCAACGGCGGTCAGGACATATACATGGTTACCATTTTAGGAGCCGCCAAACCTTCTATCGATAACACTGAAGATAATTTGCTTGCAAGCCTTACTTCACCGGTCAGCGAAACTGTAATTGAATCCACGGTTGAAATAAAATCGAACCAGCTTACGCTTCTGAAGGGAACCATAGTTGATGATAAAACTTCCGATCCTTTGTCGGCCACCATCGAACTTACCGACAATGTAAAGAACGAAGTAATTGCCAGTTTTCAATCAAACAGTGTTACCGGAAAATACCTTGTTTCTCTTCCTTCGGGTGTGAACTATGGTATTGCCGTAAAGGCTGATGGTTATCTTTTCCATTCTGAAAACTTCGACATTCCTGCTTCTACCGGGTTCAGGGAAGAAACAAAAGATATCAGGATGAAGAAAATTGAAGTTGGAAATAAAATTGTTCTCAATAATATTTTCTTTGATTTCGACAAATCCACTTTAAGAACTGAATCGAAATCCGAACTGGACAGGCTTACAACTCTTCTTACGGAATTGCCTACTTTGAAGATTGAAATTTCAGGTCATACCGATAATATTGGTTCAGCAGCATACAATAAAACGCTTTCGGAAAGCCGCGCCAAATCAGTGGTTGATTACCTTATTAAAGCAGGAATCTCCGCAGACAGGTTAACTTACAAAGGTTATGGCTTCGATCAGCCACTTGCATCGAACGATACCGATGAAGGACGCCAGCAAAACAGAAGGACAGAGTTTAAAGTTGTAAGCAAGTAGAAAATACTGTTATGATCAGAAAACAATCCCGTTTTTATCATTATGCCCTCCTTGCAATTCTCGTCTTTTGCTGTCTCCTGACGGGATGCAGTGAAAAAACCGATGTTGAAAAATTCTTTCTTAAAAACCAGGAAGAAATAGTAAAACTGAAAGATTTTGTATTGGCCATTGATAGCGTAGAAAGCATTAGTCGCACCTGGGATAATAAATATTTTGTTAAAACCAACTATCAAGATTCAATCCTATTGTGTCAGGGACTCTCACTTGATGAAATGAATGCTCTTCTGACATCAAAAGAAAAAACAAAATTCCCGGAACTTACAATCCCGTTTGAATCTTTCTTTTGGTACGATTCTCTGAAGACTTTACTGAATTTACGCTTCAATGATATACCGAATGTAGATTATGTCTATTCAAAAGAAGTAGTGAATAAATCACGCTTTGAGCCAGATGATAAAACTGAAACGTACCTGAATGAACACTGGTACGCCTGGCATCCCTGGAGGATTATTAAGTAAGCTTGTGATTACTGCTTATCCAGCCCAGTTTTTTCATATACTGTTTTATGATTTAATATTTATTAAATGTTAGCCAATAATAATAAAAAATTCGATTTATTATATATTTTACTTGGTGGAATAATTCTTTGTTTTTATGCTTTCTACAATAAGTTTCCACTTGTTTATCCCGATACAGGGTGTTACATTCATTCAGGGTTTGAAAATATAGTACCAACAGACAGGCCTATTTTTTATGGACTGTTTATTCGCCATATCAGTTTGCATGCATCACTCTGGTTAGTTATTTTTGTACAGGGAATCTTTGTTTCGTTTGTAATCTTTCATTGCATAGAATTTATTGTAACTAAATATAATAAAAGTTGTATTTTCTTTTTTGTAATTATTTTTCTTACACTGTTTACGGGTATTTCAGTAAATGTTTCTCAATTAATTCCGGATGTTTTCACGCCAGTCTCTCTGTTGTGTTTATTAATATTGCTATTCGGACCTTCTCGTAAAACAACTTTCGGTTTTATTATTTTTATATACATATTAAGTCTGTTAGTTCATTTCTCGAATATAATAGTTCATGTTGCTGTTCTTATTGTGATTTTTGTTCTCATGGTATTTTATAAGTTTAAAAAAAAGGAATTCTCTTTTAAAAAATCAAAAATATTAATGATCAGTGCAATATTGTTTTTTACAATTTGTATTGTACCTACAGCAAACTATTTTTTCGAAGGTAAATTTCGCTTCTCAAAAGGAACACATGTGTTTATGATGAATCATCTTCTGGAAACAGGGATTTTAGAAGATTATCTCAACAACAACTGCAGTAGTAAAAATTATAAAATATGTAATTATAAAGATAGCCTTGGCTGGAATTTTATGTGGGATGAGAAAAGCCCATTGTATTTAACCGGAGGTTGGGATGCAAATAAAGATGAGTATAATTCAATCATCAGGGATGTTCTTTCAAAACCAAAATACTTAAAAGTCTTTGCGGAGAAATCAGTTGAGTATGCTTTCATACAGTTATTTCATTTTGATATGGGAGATACGCCCGCATGCAAAGAGGACTCTCCTCCTTATGGCCAGGTTAATTGGCGTTATAATAATAGAGTAAGGGAATATGTGTCCTCTCTGCAATTTAATGAAAAATTAAATTTCTCCACTCAAAATTTTCTCCAAAGAATTATAATTTTCTTGTCAGTTTTTCTTCTTATATATTTATACATAAAACAAAAACTTTCACAAACTCATAGACGCATCCTTTTAATATTGATTTTCTTTTTTATTATTCACGCTTTTGTGTGTTCAACGTTTTCAGGCATTTGTGACCGATTTCAAAGCAGGATCATTTGGATACTTCCATTTATTTTAATTTTGTTTCTATCGGAAAATAATTATTTGAAATTTAATAAAGAGGGAAAGCCATAGCATTTCAACAAGAAGAACTTTTTTGATAAACTGCCAATTGCCTACTGCCAACTGATTAACCCGCCCAATTTTCCCTATCTAAGCTACGATAATGTATGGCTTCAGCCAGGTGTTCGGTTTTGATATTTTCTGATTTTTCCATATCGGCAATGGTTCGTGCAACTTTTAAAATTCTGTCGTAAGCACGCGCTGAAAGACTTAGCCTCTCCATGGCTGTTTTCAGAAGGGTTTGTCCTGCATCATCAATTTTACATATCGTCCTCAGCATTTTGCTTGTGATTTGCGAATTGCAATAAATGCCATCCATATTTTTATACCGCTCTTCCTGCACCTGCCTTGCATCAACAACCCGCGAACGAATTGCATCGCTTCGTTCCGATTCTTTTACGTTTGAAAGTTCACCGAAAGGTACCGGAGTTACCTCAATATGTATATCTATACGGTCAAGCAATGGACCGGAAATTTTATTCAGATATTTCTGCACTAATCCCGGAGAACATACGCATTCTTTTTCCGGATGATTGTAAAACCCGCAGGGGCAAGGATTCATAGATGCCACAAGCATAAAACTTGCTGGATATTCCACGCTGTATTTTGAACGCGAAATGGTAACCATTCGATCTTCCAGAGGCTGTCGCAGTACTTCAAGTACTGTTCTTTTAAATTCGGGCAATTCATCAAGAAATAAAACACCATTATGCGCCATAGATATTTCACTGGGCTGAGGGTTGGAACCGCCGCCGAAAAGCGCGATGTCGCTGATAGTATGATGCGGCGAACGAAAAGGGCGAACCGAAACAAGCGACGTATTTCTTCCAAGTTTTCCTGCCACGGAATGTATCTTGGTTGTTTCAAGGGCTTCCTGTATGCTTAACGGAGGAAGGATGGAAGGAAGCCGTTTTGCCAGCATGGTTTTTCCTGCACCCGGAGGGCCAATCATAATTACATTATGCCCGCCGGCAGCAGCTATTTCAATAGCCCGCTTAATATTCACTTGTCCTTTGACTTCTGCAAAATCGTATTCATATTCATTGAGGCGGGAATAAAATTCGGTTTTTATATCTACAACTGTAGGTTGCAATTCTTCGCTGCCATCAAAAAAATCCATCACCTGCTTAATATTATCAACACCAAACACTTTAATATCGCTGACTATTGCTGCTTCTCTCGCATTGGCTGAAGGAAGAATAAAACCGACGAAACCTTCTTTTGCCGCTTGAATTGCAATGGGCAACGCACCTTTTATTGGTTGCAAACTTCCATCGAGGGAAAGCTCACCCATGATAATATATTTTTCAATTCCTTCGGCTTCCATCTGTTCCGAGGCAGCAAGAATACCAATGGCAATAGTTAAGTCGTATGCCGAACCTTCTTTGCGAATATCGGCAGGAGCCATATTGATGGTAATTTTTTTTCCCGGAATTTTATGCCCGATATTTTTTAATGCGGCTTCAATCCTGTGATGACTTTCTTTCACGGCGCTGTCGGGCAAACCCACAATAAAAAACTGTATGCCGTTATCCATGTTCACCTCAACTGTAATGGTTGTAGCATTTACGCCATGAACGCATCCGCCGAATGTTTTTACAAGCATGAATGAAATTTAATTTCAGTAAAGTTAGAATAATAATTATAATTGTGAAAAACATTCAAACAAAAAAGCCGCCCGGAATCAGACAACTTATACTGAAGCGGGATAAAATCGTATTCTGGCGGAATAAGTCCAAAATCCCAAATCAATGTCGTTTATTTAAGAAGAAACATTGAACCCTTTTCAGGTTTCATTTTCAAAGATAGGTCATTTTCCACGGGTTCGCCGTGGTTATTATTATTTGACTCCTTCGGAGTCCTTAACTAAACGACATTGAATCCCGAATTCCAAGTCCTAAATTTCAAGAGGGCTTACGCGCAGAACTTGGGTTTTATGGCTTTATAAGAAATGCGGAAATTTATCTCATGCGCAGTATAATATTTTTATAAATGGTGTATTTACTTTACTTCTACAAGCAACTGATGGTTTGCAACCCTGTCACCGGCCTTAACGTGAATTTTTTTTATCACACCTTTTATGGGCGAAATAATTATGTTATGCATTTTCATTGCCTCGAGCACTAAAAGTTTTTCGCCGGCTTTTACTTTTTGTTTTTCCTTAACATACACGGTAATGATAGTTCCGGGGATAAAAGACTTGATTGCACCCCAGACGCGTTCTTTATAATTTTTCCGTGAAAGGAATTTTTTTGTCAGCAGTGTTTTATATGTATCACCATCCAGCATGAATTTCTGGAAGTCCTGTTTTTCTTCTTTAGGTTCTTTTCCGTTTTCCATAGTTTAATAGAATTAAAATGGAGGAATACCGTGTTTTTTTGCCGGACGGTTTTCCGCTTTATGCGATGATACTTCAATGGCATGAATCAGGAAACGCCTTGTTTCATGGGGGTCGATAACTGCGTCAATATAACCGTAGGCAGCGGCCACATATGGGTTGGCAAACTTTTTCTTGTATTCGGCCACTTTTTGTTTGCGCATTTCATCGGGATTTTCGGCTTCCGATATTTCCTGGCGGAAAATAATATTGGCAGCGCCCTCGGGTCCCATAACTGCAATTTCGGCAGTAGGCCATGCAAAAACAAAATCAGCCCTCAGATGGCGCGAACACATGGCTATATATCCACCGCCGTATGCTTTCCTCAGAATAACGGTCATTTTAGGAACAGTGGCTTCGGAATATGCATAAAGAACTTTAGCTCCATGACGAATAACACCGGCATGCTCCTGGTCAACACCGGGCAGATATCCGGGTAAATCAACCAGCGTTATCAACGGAATATTAAATGCATCGCAATACCGTATAAAACGGGCTGCCTTATCCGATGAGTCAACGTCGAGCACCCCTGCCAGTACCAGCGGCTGGTTAGCAACAAATCCTACTGTTTGTCCATTCATGCGGCCAAAACCAATAACAATATTTTGGGCAAACAATGCCTGTACTTCAAAGAAATCGGAATCGTCGGATATGGATCGGATAATATTTCTTACATCGTAAGGCTGACGTGCATCAGATGGGAATATATCCTCAATTTTATAACGCTTGGAGTTAGGAGTTTTCTTCGGGAAAGGTTCTGCTTTTTTTGTATTATTCCATGGAATGTATGACACCAGTTTTTTTATTTGTTCGATACATTCTTCTTCACTTTCAGCAAAAAAATGCGCATTCCCGGTAATTTCAGAATGTACACGTGCGCCTCCAAGTGCTTCCATTGAAATCTCTTCACCTAAAACTGTTTTAATTACTTCCGGACCGGTGATGAACATTTTTGAGATTTTGTCAACCACAAAAACAAAATCGGTCAGAGCAGGAGAATAAACAGCGCCACCGGCACAGGGGCCAAGAATGACAGAAATTTGCGGAATAACGCCTGAAGCAATAGTGTTGCGATAAAAAATATCACCATAACCTGCAAGTGAGTTAACACCTTCCTGAATCCTGGCACCGCCAGAGTCGTTAATACCAATTAAAGGAATTTTCAGGTTCATGGCGTGATCCATAATCTTTGTGATTTTCCTTGCATGCATAAACCCAAGCGAGCCACCGGCTACGGTGAAATCCTGGGCGTAAATACAAACAGGATACCCCATAATAGTACCCGTACCTGTGATTACCCCATCACCGGGAAGGTGTTTTTTATCCATGTCGAAATCCTTTGCAGAATGTTCTACAAAGAGATCGTATTCCTGAAAGGAATTCGGATCCAGCAGAGCAATGATTCGCTCACGGGCAGTCATTTTTCCCATAGCTGCTTGTTTTTCAATAGCTTTGGCGCCACCACCCTGTATGGCTTCATGCATTCTTTTCTTCAGATCAATGGTTTTCTGTTTAAGAGACATAGACCTATGTATTTGTTATATCGTAATTTAAAAATATTTTTTTGTTTTATATTATCCGCAAAAAGACCAAAGTAAAACAAATTTTTTCTATATATTTTTTTGAAACAGCATCCGGTTTTCAACAATCTGAATATCCAACTTAAAAAATTTAATTACCAATGTCTAAACTTATAAATACTTAGACGAATATTAGAATTTTTTATGCAAAACTCAATGTTAAAAAATGTTAATCATATGCCGTTATAGATTATATTTCGGGAAAAGGAAATCATTTTGGATGTTTTCCGAAAACTTTAATAAACTACCCCGAGGCAGAGCCTCGAGGTATCTAATGCGATAGCGGCCCTTTTACTAAACATCAAACAGTTTTAATTGACCACGGTAAAATTGCTTATATTCTTTTTCCCTCCCCTGCTCACGTAAATATTTTTTTAT
>JAZDMF010000126.1:0-19926 GCA_043801235.1 Bacteroidota bacterium
GATTTATTTTAAAATTAAGGAGAATGTTTTAAAATATTTCCCTCTTTCAGAGGGTTCTATTATTAAAGCCACCATCATTAACGGTGGTATTTTACTTTGATATATTTCGCAAAAACGAATTTCTGCCAAAATTGCCAACTCACATTCATAAAATGCACTTTCCCACCTATCGGTCGGGAAAGTGCATTTTGTGAATGATTCCTAAGTTAAAACAACTTCATTTTATCCAAAACATCCATAACTTCTTTTACAGAAGCAGCAGATTTATTCACCAAGCTTTTTTCTTCTTCGTTAAGCTTAAGTTCTATGACCTGTTCAATACCTTTTTTGCCAAGTTTTACAGGAACGCCGAGATAAATATCCTTCAGGCCATACTCACCTTTGAGTAAGGTGCAACAGGGGAATATTCTTTTCTGGTCTTTTACAATTGCTTCCACCATTTGAGCAGCAGCAACCCCGGGGGCATACCATGCCGATGTTCCTAACAGGTTTACTATTTCAGTTCCGCCATTCTTGGTGCGTTCAATAATAGCATCCAGCTTTTCTTTTGCAAGCAGTTCGGTAACGGGAATACCGCTGATCGTAGTGTAGCGGGGCAGGGGCACCATGGTGGGGCCGTGGCCTCCCATAAGGATAGAGTGAATATCCTTGGGTGAGCAGTTCAGGGCTTCAGCAAGGAATGCACCATAACGTGCGGTGTCCAGAATTCCGGCCATACCGAATACTCTTGTAGAATCAACCTTGGCTGTAAGGTAAGCACAATAAGTCATTACATCCAACGGATTTGAAACAACGATAAGAATCGTTTTCGGTGAATATTTAATAATGTTCTCCGTACAGGATTTAACAATAGCGGCATTAATAGATATCAGGTCATCGCGGCTCATACCCGGTTTCCTCGGGACACCGGCAGTAAGAACAACAATATCCGAATCTGCAGTTTTAGCATAATCATTTGTATAACCAACAACTCTGGTATCAAACAAATCAACAGGGGACATTTGCCAGATATCTAAAGCTTTTCCTTCAGCAAGATTCTGTTTAACATCAAGTAAAATTACTTCATTTACTACATCTTTATGTGCTATTGAATCGGCACAGGTTGCACCTACCAATCCAGCACCAACAACGGTTACTTTCATATTTTTAAATTTTAGTTATTATTTATTTCTCTATTATTTTTCTTTGCTTTTCTTTGCTATTGCTTCAAGCATATCAGTTGTGAGAGATTTTGGTCTTTCAAGAGCATATCCGAGAGCCCTGTCCCAGACTATGTTTGAGCATACACCAAGAGCACGGCCAATAGCAAATAATACAGTATAATAATCATATTCTGTAAGACCATAAAACCATTGTATTACTCCGGATTGCGCATCAACATTCGGCCATGGATTTTTTGCTTTACCTTTTTCCAATAAAATTGGAGGAACAACCTTAAACAGTAAATCAACATATTTGAAAAGCGGGTAATCTGGTAAATTTTTAAGGCAGAATTCCCTTTGTGAGGTGTAACGCGGATCGGTTTTACGCAATACTGCATGACCGAACCCCGGAATAACCTGGCCACCGTCTAATGTTTCTCTTACAAATGTTTTCATTTCTTCTTCGCTTGGAACTTTTCCGCCCATCTTGTCCATAACACCCTGAATCCATGCTAATACTTCCTGATTTGCCAAACCGTGTAAAGGGCCGGCT
Organism: Bacteroidota bacterium; assembly: GCA_043801235.1. Classification (GTDB taxonomy): domain Bacteria; phylum Bacteroidota; class Bacteroidia; order Bacteroidales; family CG2-30-32-10; genus DAOQAK01. The sequence continues at coordinate 1,696 of JAZDMF010000126.1, forward strand.
AAGCCATTAATCATTCCTGAAATAGAATAATACATATCAGAAAGTGCGCTGGAAATCAAATGACCGGTGTGAGCGCTAACATTCCCGCTTTCATGATCGCTGTGTAAAATAAAATACATTCTTGCAACATCGTCATAAGGTTTTGCGATACCCATCATATGAGCGAAATCGCCTCCAAAATCTAATTTCGGATCAGATGGAATGATACTTCCGCCTTTGTATTTCTTACGATAAATATAAGCGCCGATCTGACCCATTTTGGCCAATAAATTAAGCGCATCTTCATAGGTAGAGTCCCAGTATTCTGTTTTCTTCATTCCTGCATTATACTTCTGAACAAAAACAGATTCTTTTTGCAGGGAGAGCACTGCTGCAGAAAGTGCCACCATTGGATGGGTATCTTTTGGCATTGCATTAATGACATCATAAACATATTGCGGCACCTGCTTACGTTTGTTGAATTCTTCAATCACTTCAGTTATTTCGGCTTCTGTAGGGACATCGCCTGTAAGCAATAAATAGAAAAGACCTTCCACATAAGGCATTTCGCAACCGGCAGGTTTTGGAAGTTTTCCCATCATTTCAGGAATTGTAAAACCTCTGAACCTGATACCTTCAAAAGGATCAAGATAAGAAATGTCGGTAACAAGGCATTTAATATCCCGTGCGCCTCCGATTATCTGTTCAATGGTAACAGTATCGGCAACAACATTGCCGTACTCTTTCAGAAGGTTGGTAGTTCTTGGACGCCAGCCTTCAATTTTTTCTTTCAGTTTTTCTTTTAATGTTTTCATAAAAAAATGTTTTAAATTTAAATAAAAATGGGTTAATTTATGTTTTTGATTATTTCATTAGCAAATTCTGAAGTTTTTAATTTTGTGGCACCTTCCATCAGCCGGTGGAAATCGTAGGTAACTTTTTTGCTTTGAATGGATTTCTCAAGTCCTTTCAGAATAAGGTCTGAAACTTCATTCCAGCCTAAATATTCAAACATTAAAGCGCCGGAAAGGATTACTGAGCCGGGGTTAACCATATCCAGGTCGGCATATTTGGGTGCTGTTCCGTGGGTTGCTTCAAAGATTGCATGACCGGTTTCATAATTGATGTTGGCGCCGGGGGCTATGCCGATACCTCCCACCTGGGCAGCAAGTGCATCTGATAAATAATCACCGTTCAGGTTTGTGGTTGTTACCACATCAAATTCTTTTGCACGCGTTAAAACCTGCTGCAATGTAATATCTGCAATGGTATCTCTCAATAATAGTTTGTTTTTCCATTGTCCGTTACCATGTGTAGGCATCAATTTCAATGTTTTTTCAACTTCTTCCATGATAACTTTTTTCTGACTCTCTGTCATCATATAGAATCCCGGTTCAATAAGCTTTGCGTTATCCTCGATAGAAAGATTTGCAGCCTTATCCTTGTTGTCAATGATCCAGCTTTCACGTTCTGTGACTACAAGATTTCTGAATTCAGCAACACCTAATTCGTAACCCCATGTCTTAAAGGCTCCTTCTGTAAACTTCATAATATTTCCTTTGTGAACAAAGGTTACCGATTTTCTTTTGTGTTTGAGAGCATATTTAATGGATGCACGGGCAAGGCGTTTTGAACCTTCTTCTGAAACCGGTTTAATCCCGATGCTTGAACTTTCAGGAAAGCGGATTTTTGTAACACCCATTTCTTCCTGTAAGAATTTGATGATCTTTTTTGCTTCCGGAGTATTGTTTGCCCACTCAATGCCTGCATAAATATCCTCTGTGTTTTCCCTGAAAATAACGATATCAACATCTTCGGGTTTTTTTACAGGGCTGGGTACTCCTGAAAAATAGCGAACAGGCCTTAGACAAACATAAAGATCAAGAATTTGTCGTAATGCTACGTTCAGCGAACGGATGCCCCCGCCAATGGGGGTTGTGAGCGGACCTTTAATTCCAACCATGTATTCCCTGAAAGCCTGCAAAGTTTCATCCGGCAGCCATGTTCCTGTTTTATTAAAAGCTTTTTCGCCTGCCAGAACTTCTTTCCAAATAATTTTTCTTTTGCCATTATAGGCTTTCAGTACGGTTGCATCGAAAACCCGCTGTGAAGCTTTCCAGATATCACGTCCTGTTCCGTCGCCTTCAATAAAAGGGATTACAGGATGATCGGGTACTGCTAACGTACCATTGCTTAAGGTTATTTTATCACTTGCCATAGTTATTATATTTTAATTTGAACAATGAAATTTAGTAAACATTCAAAAAAGGAGAAAAAAATATTTAATTGAAAAACAACAATTATTTTATTTACAGGTTATTGGTTTTTAGTGATTAAATTAAGCGCAGAACCTGCCTTAAACCATTCAATCTGTGTTTCGTTATAAGTATGTTTTGCTGAAAATTTTTCTTTTGAACCATCAGAATGAGTCAGTTCAACTTGCAAAGGATTGTTTACTGAAAATTCTTCAGACACTTTAATGTTTATTTTATCATCTTCCCTGATTCTGTCATAGTCTTCTTTATTGACAAATGTGAGAGCAAGGATACCTTGTTTCTTTAAGTTGGTTTCGTGTATGCGTGCAAAGGACTTGACGAGAATGGCCTTTACATTCAAATATCTTGGTTCCATAGCTGCATGTTCACGGGAAGAGCCTTCGCCATAGTTTTCTTCACCAATGATCAGCGAACCAATCCCTGCTGCTTTATATTCCCTTGCTACCATAGGGACTTCAGCATAATCACCCTTCAGTTGATTTAATATGCAATTGGTTTTGTTATTAAAGAAATTGACAGCACCTATCATGAAATTGTTAGAAATGTTTTCCAGGTGCCCCCTGTATTTCAGCCATGGTCCGGCCATTGAAATATGGTCGGTGGTGCATTTGCCTTTGGCTTTGATGAGTAAACACAGTCCAGTGAAATCTTTTCCATCCCATTCATCAAATGGTTTTAGGAGTTGCAGCCTGTCGGATGCGGGATTTACCTTTATTTCAATTTTGCTTCTATCGGCAGAAGGGGCGCGGAAGCCGATATCAATAAAATCAAAACCATTGGGAGGCAGATCAAATCCTTTGGGTTCATCAAGCTTCACTTTTTCTCCCTTGTCATTTATTAGAAAGTCGGTAATGGGATTGAAGGTAAGGTTGCCCGCAATTGCCAGTGCGGTGACTATTTCAGGAGATGCAACAAAAGCATGTGTGTTGGCATTGCCGTCGTTCCTCTTGGCGAAGTTCCTGTTGAAGGAAGTGATGATGGAATTCTTTCCAAGCTTTTCAGAACCTTCCCTCTGCCATTGTCCGATGCAGGGACCGCAGGCATTGGCAAATACTTTTCCGCCGATAGAACCAAAGATGGTAAGGTAGCCATCCTTTTCTGTAATGTGCCTGATAAGTTCAGAGCCAGGATTGATTATAAAATCAGCTTTTGTTTTCAGATTTTTAGCTGCAGCACTTTTTACAATGGATGCGGATCGGGAAATGTCTTCGTAGGATGAGTTGGTGCAGGATCCTATCAGTCCGACTTCTATTTTCTGAGGCCAGCCGTTTTTTTCAGCTTCTTCTTTCATTTTCGAAATAGGTGTGGCACGGTCAGGGGTGAAAGGTCCGTTGATGTAAGGTTCCAATCCGGATAGGTCGATTTCGATAACAAGGTCAAAATATTTTTCAGGATTCTGATAGGCTTCTTCATCCCCGGTAAGATGCTCCTTTATTTTGTCGGCTGCATCAGCAATTTCTTTTCTTGCGGTGATGTTCAGATAATCAGCCATAGATTTATCATAACCAAAAATGGAACAGGTGGCGCCAACTTCTGCCCCCATGTTGCAAATGGTACTTTTGCCTGTACAGGAAATAGATTTTGCCCCATCGCCAAAGTATTCAATAATATGACCCGTGCCGCCTTCTACTGTAAGTATACCTGCAAGCTTGAGAATCACGTCTTTTGCCGATGTCCAGCCGTTAAGTTTTCCGGAAAGCTTTACGCCTATCTTTTTCGGAAATTTCATTTCCCATGGCATTCCTGTCATAACATCTACAGCATCGGCACCGCCAACACCTATGGCAATCATTCCGAGTCCTCCGCCATTAGGCGTATGTGAATCAGTTCCAATAATGAATCCTCCGGGAAAAGCATAGTTTTCGAGTACTACCTGGTGGATGATTCCTGAACCGGGTTTCCAGAAATCAATGCCATATTTATTACAGATAGAATCAAGGAAGTCATACACTTCCTTGTTGGTGATTTTTGCATTCTTTAAATCTTCTGAAGCACTGGTATTGGAAAGAATCAGGTGATCGGTATGTACTGAAGCCGGAACAGCTGTTTTTACTTTTCCTGCAGTCATGAACTGAAGCAGCGCCATCTGAGCGGTGGCATCCTGCATGATTACCCTGTCGGGGGCAAAATCCATGTATCCTTTTCCGTTCCTGATGATTTCATCACTGTTTTCTTCAAATAAATGGCTGAAGAGGATTTTTTCAGTTAAAGTGAGTGGACGGTTTAAAATAGTTTTTGCTTTAGTAACCCTTTCTGTTAATAAAGAATAAATCCTGCCGATGAAATTAATATCAAAAAGCATTGTGAGTTTATTTGTTTTCCTGTTAAATGTTTATTTTAAATAATATATACTTAAAATTCATTATTTTATTTGTTTTCTTTTTAACAATCAGGATAAAATAATTACTAAACGAATAATTTGACAAATATAAAAATATAATTTAAATACAAAAAATAAGATTTATCAGTTTATAGTATTTTGAAAAATGAACTACCCCGAGGCTCTGCCTCGGGGTAGCAAAATGATTTTTTTATTCGCTTCCGGCCTAGAGCATCGGGGTATTAAACCGAAAAATTAAATAAATTCCACAAAAAGATCATCCCTGCGGGATTTGTCAGCTCCATCAGGAGTGACCTGTTTGCAGAAAGATACTGTGACGATCTTTAAAAGCCCCATCGGTGCGGCCTGTAAAGAAAATTGAAAAATTTCAAACAACCTCTAAGGGAAATGCTGAAATTTATTAAATTGACCTGCTGATACCCTTATTTAAATTCAAGATTGCAGAACCTATAGTTTTTAAACAGAATAATTTAGAAAAAGAATAAATAAAAATTAAATTTCAGGAAGCTGTTTGATCTGAATAAGGTTTTATTCAATTTTTTTCGATCCCCATTCAAAAGGAATCAGGGTTTCACTGCAATAACCGAAATTTCAATAACCGCATTTTTCGGAAGTCTTGCTACCTGTATGCATTCGCGTGCAGGCGGATTGCCAGTAAAAAATTCAGCATACACTTCATTCATATCCCCGAAATCATTCATATCGGTGAGAAAAATTGATGCTTTCACTACATTCAACATATCCATTCCTGCGGCGTTCAAAATATTTTGAATATATACCAATACCTGATTCGTCTGGGCTTTAACACCACCTTCACACATAATTCCTGTTTTGGGATCGAGTGCAATCTGGCCGGATACATACAAAATATTATTTGCAAGTATCGCCTGACAGTATGGCCCGACTGGTTTTGGCGCCTTCGGTGTGTAAATTATCTGTTTCATGTTTCGACTTTCAGCAAAGATACTATTTTGATGTTTTATTTTGACCGGCTTTTTTTTAAAGAATTGTCACTTGATTATTTTTCTATTTTTGAATTTTTAAAACTGTACAATTTGACAAACTTTGGGAATGAAGAAAAATCACTTTTATTTAAAAAACAAGTAATGATGTACAAAGGAAGAATAATAAAAGTTTTACTGGTGTTTCTTATTGCAGTATCTGCAGTTTCTGTAAAAGCTCAGAAAAAAGATTCCGTAAATATTTATGTACAGGTTCAGGATGTTTGGGATCTTGATTACAGTAAGTCAACGGTGATGGTTGATTTTTACCTGATGATGGAAGGATATGAAAATGATACGAGCAAAACCATATATCTGCTGAACGGCGAGGTGTTAAGCTGTGATACCATTAATGACGATACAACACTTAAATATTTTGCCTTGCAGATGAAAGCCCTCATAAAAACCGATTTCAATTTTTCGCGTTTTCCTTTGGATGATCAGAAAATCATTCTGAAGTTTGAACCGTACATGTATGCAAATTCCATTACTTTTTATTCAAAACCCGACCAGAATATTTTTGTGGATAGCGCCCACCTGAAAGGCTGGGATACCAAAAAAATTGAATTTTATAATAAGCTGATAACCTATAAGCTCAGGGAAAAAGACGGATTTCACGAATACAAATATAATGATGCTTATTTTACTATCCCTATTACACGGCAAAATGGTTTTTTCAATTTGATGAAAGCTTTTTACCCAGCCTCATTGCTCTGATCATAATTTATATCGGGTTTTTCGTTCCAAACGATCAGATTGAATCCCGCTTCAATATTGCACTTGGTAGTTTGTTTGTAGTGATTTCAAATTTTATTGTAATACAATCGTATTTGCCTGAAATAGCAAGCCTGACGCTTATTGAAAAACTGAATCTTATAACATTATTTATTATTGTCCTCACCATTTTATATTTCGCTTTATCAAACCTCAAAAGAAACGAAAAGAAAATTTCAGAGAAGATAAGGACAGCCTATGTTATTACAGCGCTTATATTATACGTGTTGCTTGTTTATGTATTCATAGCTTGATTTCGCAATTCATTTTTTAAAGGCAATAAAAAAAATACTGCTGCGTTATATATTTGAGTATTCACATCCGGGAGCAGGATAATTTCACCAGTTTAATTTTGTTTATTAATTGTTGCAGTGTGGTTGATAAATTAAAATATCAATACGCAATTATATTGTATAATCTGAAAACTGCAAAGCCTATGAAAACACATGATACGTTCCTTACAATTCAACAACATCATGAACTAAAAAAAAGAAAGGGAACCTGTCGTGAAAACTTTTGCTCTACTTTGCTTCATCATGGTGGCTGCAGTGCCGCTCGAAGCGCAGGAAATGCAGGGAGCCGTTAACAGCAATTATGCCGGATTGAACGGCATGGTGCTGAATCCGGGCTTTATCGCCGACTCCAAGCTGTACCTCGACATTAACATTTTAAGTGCTGACGTTTTTTATCAGACCGATATGAATAAAAATGCATACGGAAGCTTCCGTATGAGCGGTCCGTCGGTTATGCTGAACAAGGGTCGGCATGCTTTTGCATTTTCTGAAGCATTTCGCACGGCAGTTTCATTCAGGAAAGTAAATCAGAAAAATAATTCGGCAAATAATAATGAATTTGAAAAAATAAATGTGGCAGGGCTGGCATGGGGAGAAGTGGATCTTACATATGCATATATGTTCAAACGTATTGAGAAGAGTGTTTGGGCAGGCGGCCTTACATTAAAAGTGCTGGGCGGAGGCGGGGGAGCATACTATGTAAGTAATGCGAATAATTATTCGTTCAGCAGTTCGATGGCCGATAACCTGAACAATATCGGAATTAGTGGCGGAGGCGGAATGGGTGCCGGAACCGGCTTTGGTGTTGACCTGGGGGTTACATATTCGAAAAAATCAAAGCCGGTTTCCCTGCTCACATTTAAAAAACTTTGTCAGCAGAAATTTACTGATTATGATTACAGGCTTGGTGTTTCCATTGTTGACCTGGGATTTATAAAATTTTCAGATAAAGTGAATACGAGTCAGTTCAACCAGAGCATCTCCAACTCAGTACCTTATTTTATTGATACATCTCAATATACATATGCAACCGATACCAATTTATATAATTATGCTTCGTCCATGTCGCAGGAAAATTATTCAATGGGTTTGCCGGCAGCCGCATGCCTGCAGTTCGACTGGCATTATTACAAGAGCTGGTATTTTAACGGAACCTTTGTGCAGGGATTGAATTTTTCAAATTCTACAGTGCGCAGGCCAACCATGTTATCGATAACTCCACGATATGAACGCCGCTGGTTTGAGGTAAACCTTCCTGTATCGGTTTCAGACATGAAATATTTCAGGCTGGGATTATCATTGAGGTTATGGAACTTTATAATTGGTACAGATAATTTGCTTGGATCGCTGGGAGCGGGCACGAACAGCAGTTTTGATCTGTACTTTTCGCTAAGGATGAATTTTGCAAAGGGCAAGTGCGGAAGGAAAAAAGGTTCAAGCATGTTCGATCCTTTCAGGCAACTGGTTTCATAGGTATGGATAACCTGCCAGTGTCTGTGTTGGGTTGCGGGATGGAAATCTGGCAGGATTGTGGAAGGAATATATCTGAAATAATTATTTGTAATTTGAATGATGAATAATGAACACCGAATATCGAATGATGAACCATCATATCTCTTTCACTTCGACATTCTTCATTCGTTATTTGTTAAGTTGATCTGAAATTTAGTTCATTGACTCAATAATAAATCCCTTCGCATTTCTTTGGAATGAAAATTTAATTTATTGAAAATTGATAATAGCAAATATCAAATTACAAATTTTTAAAACTACAATACTTACATTTGACATTTTACATATTTTATTGTTCTTATACAAGTCCTGGCAGGGTTGCTGGTTGGGAAAATTCTTTAATAATCCCACATGTCTTTTTTCTTTGTTAGCTTCAGATCCTGCAGCACGGCTGATTTTACGCGTATGGTAAGATTGTAGCTTTTGCGGAAACCGCTGGGGATCCAGTTAAATACTATTTCCCAGCAATGAAGATCACGGTAAATATTAACTGAAGTGGGTGTAAGTTCGTTTTGCCTGAAGTCATAGCCTGAAGATATTCCCACTTTCCATTTTTTTGTAATGCTTACATCGCCGTTGAATGAAAATGTCTGTATCAGGTCATTCTCCATAGCATCTGTTACAGGACTGTAAACTGATGTGTGACGTAAAGTGTAATACAGGTTCAATGACCAGGGTTCCTCAAAATCAATGTACATGTCACGGTTGGCATTGATCATAGCAAGTTCCTCTTCGGTGGCTTTATCACTGCTTAATGTTTTTTTCTTTTCTTTTGAACGAAGGCTCCAGTTAAGGCTGAAAGCCCACTCATTATTATAGTTCCTTAACAGGCGGTGATTTATTTTCCATTCAAAATCCTTAAGGTTTTTTCCTGTAGAATCAATTACGTATGGATCCCAGATACTTGCATATGTTATATCTAGGTTCTTAAATAACTTTGTGCGTCCGCTCATTAATACCTTTGAAAATTGAAGGGAATCTTTTTTTGCAAGGTCATATCCGCCGGAAATAGTAAAATTATCAATCAGTGAAATTTTCTTTGTTCCTGTGATACTGTCCTTTTTGCTTCGTACTTTCATTTCAAGGTTGTTGGCAAAGGAAAAGTTTACCATTCCTGATTTATACTGAGGAGGTGAGCCATAAATTCCTGTGCTGAAAATAGAGTATTGATACAGGCTAGCATCATTTCCTGTATAGGAGTCATCCATATAGTATTTGTAATAACCCCACCATTGTGTGCCAAAATCAGGAGTATAGGTAATTGATGCGGTGGGAGTGATAACATGCCTGACAGCCTTGAGCCATTTCCCGTTGAACTGGTACATTCCATAAAGCCGTGTGCTTAATGAAGAGGATAAATTAAAATCGTGTGCGGCGCAAAAACCGTTGACAGTGTCTGTTTTCAGATGGGGAGAACTGATTGTGTCCCCTTCAATGATTATCCATTCATTCGACCACTGCTTGCGGATGCTTTGGAAATACCAGCGTTCATTATAGTTAAAGGAATTGGTAAAAGTGAAATATTTCAGCACCTTTACGGAGCTGCTGATGGGAATATAATGCTTAACACCATTCTTCATCAGGTTTGTCATCCTTGAAATATCGAAAGCTTCATTTATTGGGAAAAGGATACTATCATTGGAACTAATGCTGTTTGAAGCATTCATTGAGTAGCTGAGGCTGATTTTCTCAAACCATTTTTCTTTACCCACGGGTTTCTCTCTCCGGAACGGATAAATGCGGTTCATGGTGAGTGCCAGTTCAGGCAGGTTCAGTGATATGTCACCGGTTATCACATTCTGGCTGTGGCGCATGTTGGCTGAAAAATTGAAATTACTTCCGAAGGTTGTTATGTAAGATATATTTGATTGAAAAGTGTTGGAAAGGTAATCGGCATTGCTGGAAGGATTGTATTTGTTATTATTTTTTGAAACTATGTTTACACTCGCCGCAAAACGGCTGTTCGGTCGGGCTTTTGCATCCTGGTGATGGGTCCATCGGATGAAGAAATCATTTATTTTATTGTAACTGCTGGTGTTTTTTTCTCCATCGATATTCGTTGCATAACCAACATTGATGATCCCGTTGTATTTATAGCGAACGTTATAATTTGATGCTGCTTTAGCTGCCCAGCTTCCGCGCGAATAAATATCACCTCTCAGCGCAATATCCATGCGTTGTCCTAATCCCATGTAATATCCTCCGTTTTCCAGGAAAAAACCACGATTCGCTGATTCACCGTAAGAAGGTATAAGTATTCCTGATTTCTGTCCCCTTTTATTAGGGAAAAATCCGAAAGGCACTGCAAGCGGAGTCGGTACATCTTCAATAACAAGATATGCAGGGCCGGAAACAATTTTATCATCGGGTATTACGCGGGCTTTGCCAAATTTAATTTCATAATGCGGATGTTCATTTTCGCAGGTGGTATATTGTCCGTTTTTTATATTAAAGGAATTATCAGGGAATTTTTTTACCAGTGTGCCATGAATGTAACTGTCGCCTTCCTTGGTAATAATGCCGGTTATAAGGCCTTTCTTGCTTTTAAAATTATATGTTAAAGTGGCAGAAGAAAAGCTTTGAGCGCCTTGATTAAAAATAGGCTTGCCCTGAACCTTTCCTGTTGAATCGGGCATTCCTTTGGCATACAGCTGATTTATTTTGAAGGTAACTTCAATATAATCGGCCGTCAGAGTTATATCTTCATAATTTATTTCTGCGTTTCCGTACAGGTACATTTTCTGGTTTATCACATCGAATCGTATGGAATCGCCGGCTGTATAATCAACCTTTGAGGAAAGGGCGTAATCGGATGTTTCGTTAGCAATGGTATCATTTTTGAACAGAGTGCTGTCGGTTTTTACAATAGTATCCTGTGCATATACATTTCCGTACAAAAGAAACAGAAAAATGCATAAAAAATTTTTGAATGTATGACTCTTTGAATGCAAAGGAATAAATACTAATTTTGTAAAATCAATGTTATTATTTACAACGCACAAAGCTAATTAAATTTTGACATTCGGGTGAAACGCAGAATTCAGTTTTTTGGTACTCTTGTCCTGATACTTTTAACGTATTTTAACGTACTGTTTGCCCAGGGTTACAAAATCAGCAAAGTTGTTATTGATGCAGGCCATGGAGGTACCGATCCCGGTTGTCTGGGCACCAAAACCAAGGAAAAAGACCTGGCATTGGCCATCACGCTCAAACTGGGTGAGTATATTGAAAAGAATTTCACAGATGTGAAAGTCATCTACACCAGAAAAAACGATTCTTTTGTTGAATTGTATAAAAGAGTCCAGATTGCCAACGACAGCAAAGCTGACCTTTTTATTTCGATACATTGCAATGCCAATCCTTCAAAAACACCTTATGGCGCTGAAACCTATGTGATGGGCCTTCATAAATCGCAGGCAAACCTTGATGTTGCCCAGAAAGAGAATGCATCCATACTTATGGAAGACAGTTACGTCACAAATTACGACGGTTTTGAGCCGAATACCGAAGAGGCATATATTATTTTTTCTCTTTATCAGAATGCATACCTTGATTTGAGCCAGAACCTTGCTTCAAAGGTTCAGAAACAGATGAAGGATAAAGCAGGAATGAACGACAGAGGGGTCAAGCAGGCAGGTTTCCTTGTATTATATAAAACGGCTATGCCCAGCATACTTATTGAAGCCGGATTTCTGAGCAATGCAAAAGATGAAGAATTTGTTTCCACCCCGGAAGGGCAGGAGAATATTGCATCAGGAATTTACAGGGCATTCAGGGAATATAAAATTGAAATGGAAGGCAAGAAAAACACCGATAGTCTGAAACAGGATACTGTTTTAAAAAAAGATACTGCGGCTTTTAACATGCTTGTAAAGGATACATCAAAAATTTCCGGGGATACTTCAAAAAAAGTAATTGTTTTCAAGGTTCAATTTGCCGCCTCATCGGTAAAAAAACCACTTAATTCGCCCGATTTCAAAGGACTGGCCGATGTTCAGGAATATTTTCACAATGGATTGTATAAATATATTACAGGAAACGAACCTGCTTCGGAAGGAGCATTGAAGCTGCTGGCCAAAGTGCAGAAAACAGGCTTCAAAGATGCATTCATAGTGGCTTTTATGAACGGTGAAAGAATTTCCCCGCAGGAAGCTGTGAAATTGATAAAAAAAAATTAATAGCTTTGTAAAAATATTTTACAGGTGGCATTCAAAATTAAAAGAGAAGTAAAAGTTGGGATACTGGTGGTGGCCAGTTTCGTATTCCTGTACTGGGGTTTTAACTTTCTGAAGGGAAGAAATTATCTTTCCAGCAACCGGATATTTTATGCAAAGTACGAGCAGGTGAACGGGTTGGCAAAAGCCAACTGGGTTATGGTTAACGGAGTGAAAGTGGGCGAAGTTTCGGGAATAGAATTTATGGATGCAAAAGGAAATGTGCTGGTTGAAATGTCGGTTGATAACAGTATCGAGATCCCCCGTAATACAATTTCAAGAATTTACAATTCGGATGTTCTGGGATCAAAAGCCATTCAATTTATTCTTGGCGATGGTTCCGATATGGCTGAAAGCGGTGATACTCTCGCTTCAGATATTCAACCTTCAATAACCGAGGAAGTAAGCTTCCAGATGCTGCCCATAAAGCGAAAGGCCGAAAGTGTGATGGCTTCACTCGATTCGGTGCTCGCTGTAATACAGTATGTATTTAACGAAGATACGCGCGACAACCTGGCACACAGTTTCGAAAGTATTAAGTTCGTAATTCAGAACCTGGAACATACCACTTACAATATTGATACTCTCATGACCACACAGCGCAACAGGCTGGCACAGATATTTGCAAATATTGAATCGATTTCAAGCAATTTCAAAAATAACAATTCGAAACTCACCAATATTATAAGTAATTTTTCTGCCATCAGTGATTCGTTGTCAAAAGCAAAAATTGTGAGTACCATCAACAATGCCAACTCAGCCATTTCAAATTTTTCCAGGATCACTGAAAAAATTAATAACGGAGAAGGATCACTTGGCTTGCTTATTAACAATGACAGCCTTTATTACGAGCTTGAGAAATCATCAAAAGACCTTGACCTTTTGTTAGAAGACCTGAGGTTAAACCCCCAGAGGTATGTTCATGTTTCGGTTTTCGGCAAGAATCCTAAAAAAAATCAGTATACTGCACCTGATGAAAAGAAATAACTGAGACCAATCTGATCAAACCGCATGAAATTCATTTTCCCCTTTTGCAGGTTTCTTTCAATAATTTTTTTATTTCAGATCTGTGTTTTATTCTCCTGCAACAGCAAAAATAAAATGGATGTCGACCATGAAATTTCAAAACTGAAAATTACGGGCGACTGCATAAGCAAAGACTTCAGCCAGATCCAAAAAAAAACAGAATACCTTGCCGAGTACACGGAAGCATTGTATAAGAAAGGAGCCATTTCAAAAAATGAATTTATCGAGGAATCAGAATTCGGTTATATATATAAATCGGCAGATGACGGGGGATCAGCAATTTTTATAAGCAGCCTGGCACCCTTCAGCATTGAGCTTAAAAATGTGATAAATATTACACATCCTCTCGATTCGGTGTTCAGGGATGTTGCCGATTCATTGCAGTCGCTGGTAAAACAGCTCAGGTATGATGAACGTCATTCCCTCATCAGGGTTTATCCTTATGTTGATGTTCAGGCACAGTATGCGCCTGATTTTGACATACGGATGTACAGTTTTTATTTTTGCGCTGACGATCTGCATAATCCTGAAAAAAATATTGTTTTGATCAGCAACCCCTATGTTGATCCTTCCGGAAGGGGATGGATGGTCTCGAGCGTGGCTCCTGTATATCACAACCGTGTTTTTCAGGGAGTCATCGGCCTGGATATTACTGTCGATGCAATAAAGATGAAATATGTGAAGAAGAATCCATCCGATGTTATGATACTTGACAGCAACGGAATATGTATCGCCATTGATGATGCTAAATCGGGAGTGTTCAACATTCCTGTAAAGAAAGCTCACAAATACATGCAGTCTGCCAACATCGAAGACTACAGCAATGATGAAATAAATTTATTAAAAAGCAAGAATAAAAAAATCAGAACCGCTTTTGAGTCACTGATAAAAGAAAAAATGAAATCGGTTGAACTTACTATTGGGGATGAGGAATACTGTTTATTCAGTTACATGATTCCTGATGTAAACTGGTTTATTATCAAATACAAAAAAATCTGATGCTTTTTTTATGAGGAGAATCCAGATACTTTCTGCTTTTGTTGTGTTACTGCTCATAGCGGCGAGTATTTATATTTACCGGAACCTTCTTGTTCAGCAGATTGAAAGCAAGACCGATGAACTGCAGAAACGTGTGAAGATATGCGGTGATCGTATAGAAAATTATTATCAGGATTTTGTAAGCGATGTGGATTTCCTGATCGATGTAAAAAATTCAAACGTCATTTTTACGCAGGAAAATTCAGAGCTGATAAAACGTGTAAAAAGAATTTACCTGAAGTACGATAATCTGATTTCTTCGGTAAGGATTTATGATATCACCGGAAACATGATCATCATAAATAAAGATACGTACAATTATTTTAAAATTATTCATATCACAAACAGCAGTACACGTAATATTGTTTCCACAGCCCGTGTTATTGTTGAAGGGTACAGGTACAAGTACACCACTCCGTTAAAAAATGAAGCAGGTGACGTATTTGCAAACATATCTTTCGGATTGTCGATACCCGATTATATTGAGAGCGAATTTGCCAATTACTACCTGGGCAAGGAATCATGGCAGTTTCTCGTAAACAATGACGGATACCTTCTTAAAGTAAAATATTCGGAAGAAGATTTTTCGGGCGATACTGTTATGAAAATAAGCAGCAGTTCATTTATTGTCGAAGAAATTAATAACGGTTTTGAAGGAGTGATCCGCAACAACATAAGGTATCATTCTTCAAATTACGAACTACTGTCGGTATATTACCCCGTAAATTTTTTCAAAAACCGCTTCGGTATAATTTTCTGTATTGACGAACGGGCGATTTTTTCGACAATCAATAAAAACATACTGGTATTCCTGATTGCAGCACTGCTGGTACTTGCAATTATTATTTCCATATTTGTGGTAATAATAAGGCAGCTTACGCAAAGTGAAACCCGCATCAGGCAGTCGCTGCAGGCTCTCGATAAAATTGTCGACAATATTCCTGTAGGAATGATAGTATCCGACAGCAGCAACCTTATTCAGAAAATGAACAGTACTGCATCGGCTATGCTTGGTTACGGAGACTTTATAAAAAAACAGGGAAAGAACCTGCGATCTGTCCTTCCTGTTCAGGAAATGGAATGGAGTGATTCGCGTTCGGCCGTTGCTAAAAAAATTGATCTGAAAACCGTGCAGGGCGATAGCAAGATCATCCTGCTCACTCTTGTTCCCATCAAACTGGAAAACGAGAATTTTATCCTGAACACTTTTGTTGATATCACCGAAATAGAAGGAGCTGTAAGGGCGAAAGAAGCGGCAACAAAAGCCAAATCGGATTTTCTTACCAATATCAGTCATGAAATCCGCACCCCGATGAATGGTATCATAGGTATTACCGACCTGCTGGCTGATACCGACCTGAACAGCGATCAGCGGGAACTTATAAAACTCATCCAGGATTCTGCTGAAGTGCTGCTGCGGATAATTAACGATATTCTTGATTTTTCAAAGATGGAAGCAGGGAAAATGAAAGTCGAAAAATTGCCTTTCAGCATCAGGCAGATACTGCAAACATTACACGAGCAGTTTATGATACAGGCCAATGCCAAAGGCCTGCGACTGAGCGTTAAAATAAATGAAGAAACTCCTGATAATCTCTTAGGCGATCCGATACGCCTGCAACAGGTCTTTTCAAACCTTATCGGGAATGCAATAAAATTTACGGATGCGGGTTCCATCAAAGTTACATGCAATCCGGCAAAAAATGAGAAAAGCGATACTGAAATACTTTTTTCTGTTGCCGATACAGGCGTGGGCATTCCCTACGTGAGCATTGATGAAATTTTCCAGTCCTTCACCCAGTTGGATTCATCCACTTCGCGCCGTTTCAGCGGAACAGGACTGGGGCTTGCCATTTCAAAAGAACTTGTGGAAATGATGGGTGGTAAAATATGGGTGGAAAGTCCATCGGGAATTTCATCCGATCCGCTATACCCCGGTTCGGTGTTTTATTTTACAGCCGTATTTCAGGTGCTCTGACTACCTGTACAAAAAAAAGGGCAGAACCTTGCAGTTGTATGAGAGCCAAATTCAAAATTCCCTGCCTTGCCGGTCAGGCAGGCAAGCCCCAAATTCAAAGGAAGACTTATCTTGGGACTTTGAGCTTGGGATTTTACCCGCCCGACTGTACCATTCGGTACGGGCGGGGGCTTGAGGCTTTGTCCTCAGTAAAATACTTCTTCCTTGCTTAACGGCCTTATCAGTTCTTCCCAGTGAAATCCTTTAAGGAGTATATCGGAAGGCGATAAATCTTTTTCGGGATATAATGTTGCCTCAGGATTTGTAATAAAGGTTATGGTGTTTATTTCCCTGTCTTCAACATAAATCAGCAGCTTGTCCGATACCGCTTTGTTTATTCCAATCAGTTTTTCATCGTCATCGCGCACATAATACAGTGTTTCCCCGTTGCCGTTCACCGTAATTTTCTTCAGTTCATTATCTACAAAATAACCTGTAAGCATTTTTCCTTTTACCTGGTTGAATTTTGCTGTATCGTCCTGTGAAATGATAAATGCTGATGAATATAACTCCATGCGGTCAATCTGCTTATTCTTCATTATAATAAGAATTGTGTCGGCGGAAAGCTGGTTGTCTTCAGTCCACAGGATAGGGACCTTATACATGCTGATTACCGAATCTTTGAACGAATAATATATGGAATCGGCCACACCCTGCAGGTCCGATTTAAAAAACCTCGCATTATAATATGCGTACATGAACTTACCCGTGCGGGTGCTGTCGAAAAACGCTTTCAGCGTATCGGCATGAAGATATAGGGAATCGCCGTCAATATCCTGTATCAGCAGGGCTTTTTCGGTCATCATTGTTATCCCGTCCTTTTCGTAATATTCGGCGTAATTGCCTTTAAGAATAATATCGCGGACGGTATCGGTAACGGTAATGTTGTTAAAAGCTTTGCCGAATCCGAGAGTCCTGTTATAGTATAAACTGTCGCCGTTCAGCTTTTGTTCGTTGTTCCTGAAATATGCATTCTCGTTAAATTGTGCAATGTCATTTTTCGTGTCGTACCAGCCATTTTCGCAATATATAAAATTAGAGTCACTGACAATGGTTGTAGGCCCGTAAAAAAACGATACTTCTGTTTCCGTGTTATACATAAGCGTATCCGATTTCATGGTGTATTGCGGATTGACAAGCACCACGCTGTCCTTGAAAAAAAACTGTTTTGTATCGGAATAATAATAACCTATAATGCTGGTGAGGTTATTTTGCGGATCGGTAATTTTTCCACCAGTGAAATAATTACCCACATGGGTTTTTGTATTGTAATTAAGGTGTTCGGTTTCCAGATGCATGTTTCCATCGTTCAGTTTTACATCCTTATGCATCTGGGCTGATTTTGCATTACCGTCATAAGTAAGAACATCACTGTATATGTTAACGGAAGTTGATGAAATATGTACATTGCCGAATGCTTTCAGTGTATTCGATTCAGTGTACAGGTAGGCGCTGTCGCAATATAAGTAGGTGTCTTCGTGCTTCAGGATTACATCTCCAATCAGTTGTTTTACATCTTTGCCTTTGCTCTCGTCGTATTCAAGCGAGTTAGCGTTAACTATGTCAATTTTAGTTGCTTTCTGTGCGAATGAGGTCGCGGAAAAAAATAATAATACGGCAAATAATATATATCCTTTGTTTTCCATCGGGTAATTTAATCAGAGCAAAATTAATAAATATGAAAGAATATGGATGGTTAATTAATGTTGGCTGTTTTCTAATATAGGGTAGATAATAGAAAAAATGATACTTTTGTGGTA
>JAZDMF010000161.1:0-2041 GCA_043801235.1 Bacteroidota bacterium
ACTTTCATGCGGGTAGTGTAATTGAATACCACAAAAGTATCATTTTTTCTATTATCTACCCTATATTAGAAAACAGCCATTGTTTTTAATTAATATACCGATTCCGAATAGACTTGCAACGTTGGGACTGCTATAAAAGATTGCCTTACGATCTCTTTCAGTTAAAATACCATTGACCAGCCAATATGTTCGATTGTTCAATATTTAATTCCCAACTGCGTACTCCCACATAGTGGCCGCAATGCGGAAGACTGCTGCTGCCACTGCTTACAGTGTGCTGTCACTTCGCTTCATCAATCATCTTCTTCCCTTTCTCAATAGCTTCTTCAATGGTGCCAACCATATGGAAAGCCATTTCGGGATATTCGTCAACTTCGCCGCTCATGATCATTTTGAAACCTTTAACGGTATCTTCAATATTTACAAAGGCTCCCGGAATGCCTGTAAACTGGGTAGCCACATGGAAAGGTTGCGAAAGAAATCGCTGCACCCTGCGCGCACGGTGAACAATAAGTTTATCTTCTTCCGAAAGTTCGTCCATTCCAAGAATAGCAATAATATCCTGAAGTTCTTTATAACGCTGCAAAATTTCTTTTACACGCTGAGCCGTATTGTAATGTTCTGCCCCTACAATATCAGAAGTAAGAATTCGTGATGTTGAATCAAGCGGATTCACAGCAGGATAAATTCCCATTTCCGAAATTTTGCGGTCAAGAACTGTAGTAGCATCAAGGTGAGCAAAGGTGGTTGCTGGTGCAGGGTCTGTAAGGTCGTCGGCCGGTACATACACTGCCTGGACAGAAGTAATAGAACCTCTTTTTGTGGAAGTGATGCGTTCCTGCATTATACCCATTTCAGTGGCAAGTGTCGGCTGGTAACCTACTGCCGAAGGCATACGGCCAAGTAAAGCCGAAACTTCAGAACCGGCTTGTGTGAAACGGAATATATTATCCATGAAAAATAAAATATCACGTCCGCCGGTCTGTTCATCGCCATCGCGGAAATATTCTGCAAGCGAAAGCCCTGATAAAGCTACGCGCGCGCGTGCTCCGGGAGGTTCGTTCATTTGACCGAAAACCAAGGTAGCCTGCGATTTTTTCAGTTCTTCATAATCTACAAGGCTGAGGTCCCATCCGCCTTTTTCCATTGATTCCTTAAACTTTTTGCCGTATCTTATAACATTCGATTCTATCATTTCACGAAGCAGGTCGTTGCCTTCCCTTGTGCGTTCTCCAACTCCTGCAAAAACCGACATGCCTGAATAACCTTTAGCAATGTTGTTGATCAGTTCCATTATGATGACTGTCTTGCCAACACCGGCTCCACCGAAAAGTCCGATCTTACCACCCTTTGCATAAGGCTCAATAAGGTCAATAACTTTAATACCGGTATAAAGCACTTCTTTTTGGGTAGAAAGATCTTCAAATCTTGGAGGGTCGCGGTGAATGCTATTAAGCTTATCTTTCGGAACTGCAGGCATCCCGTCAATAGCATCACCGATGACATTAAACAAGCGCCCCCTTATGTATTCGCCTCCGGGCATTGAAATAGGCGCACCCAAAGCTGTAACTATCATTCCTCTGCTTAAACCATCGGTCGAATCCATGGCAACCGTGCGCACCGTATCTTCACCAATATGCTGCTGACATTCGAGTATAACACACTGTCCGTCGGGACGCGTTACTTCAAGCGCTTCATAAATATTAGGCAGTTTTTCTTCTATTTCAAAAGTAACGTCAATCACCGGACCGATGATCTGTGCTATTTTCCCTGTATTCTTTGTCATATCCGGAATATTATTAAAAAAAAATTCTGCGAACGAAATTATAATTTTTTATTCATTTCACACAAGCTTTAATGAAATAATATTTTTGCTAATTTTGAAACTTCTCTGCTGTAAAGGATTTCGTTTCGTTTAATGTTTAATTGCTGAAGTGAAAATAATAAAAAATATCGATGAAATTCCGGCAATAAAAAATCCGGTGGTCACCATCGGTTCATTTGATGGAGTACATCTGGGCCACAAAGCAATCATTAAGCA
>JAZDMF010000164.1:0-13352 GCA_043801235.1 Bacteroidota bacterium
CAGCATTCGCAGTGCGGTTGGAGCGGTATACCAAACAGTGATTTTTTCATTATCAATAAGCGACATCCAGACATTAGCATCGTAAGCGCCGCCGAAATGAACCTGCGTAATACCCAGGCTCCACGGGCCAATAATGCCGTAGGATGTTCCTGTTACCCAAGCCTGATCAGCCGTACACCAGAACAATTCATCCCCGTTTAATTGTAACACATGTTCAGCAGTGTAGCTTTGGAGAAGAATGCTTTTATGAAGGTGGAGGGCGCCTTTTGGTTTGCCAATTGAACCAGAGGTGTAATGCAGTACAGATGGCGTTTCAGGTGATGTGACAGGTGTTTCAAAAAAATCAGAAGCACCTTTCATGAGTAAAGAAAAACTTAGAACTACATCTGATAAATGTTCGTCGACGTCGGTCAGAATAATGTATTTTAGTTCAGGAAGCCTGTCTTTAATTTTCAGGATTTTTTTATACAGGCTTTTTTTTGTGATGACTCCTTTTGCACGCGAATCCCCCAACCGGTCGAATAGTGACTCTTCGCCAAAGTTAGAAAACAAAGTTCCTGCAACGATCTCCATTTTCAATGTTCCCAGGAAAGAAAAAAACTGTTCGGGGCATTTTGGAAGAAAAGTAAAAAAAATATCGCCTTTCTGAAAGCCCAGCTTATTCAACACATTTGCAAACTTGTTACTCTCAAGGTCGAGGTCGGAAAAAGAATAATCTTTTCGGGCAAGCGAAGTATCAATCCACCTCATGGCTGTTTTATTGCCGCGGCCTTCATTGCATTGGCGGGTTGTACAATTGTGCCCTATGTTATATTGATTGTTTTTTATTTCAAACATTTTTGAAAAATTAAAATTCAAGATATAAAAACGGTTGGGCCTGTGATGAAAAAACCTGGTAGATAATCAGGAATGCAATAAAAACCACTATCACTTTCAGCGACCAGTGCAGGCGTGTGTATTTGTTAAGCAAAACATAATTCCATTTAATAGGAGTATAATGCAATAACAGTCCGAAAATAAGGACGAGACAAGGATATAAATACAGATGCACCCATTGCGATGCAAGATTGAAATTCATGTCGGCAAAAATTTTGGTGTAAATTTTCAGAGCCGTATCAATATCGGCAGCGCGGAAAACAATAAACGATAAGCACAGGAAATTGAATGTGATGAATATACTTATGAATTTATAAATGTACTTATTCGTTTTCTTTTTGATTTTATTGCGCAGTTTATTTGTAACCACGTCCCAGGCCAGTGCTATTGCATGAAGTCCGCCCCATATAATAAATGTAATGTTTGCCCCATGCCAGAATCCGCATAAAATAAAGGTGATCAGAACAGCAATAACAATTCCGAAAGTTTTCCAATTGCGCAAACCTAGCGAAAGCGGAGTAAATAAATAATCGCGAAGCCATGAAGAAAGAGTAATATGCCAGCGCCTCCAGAAATCGGTAATGTTGACCGCTGAAAAAGGTTTGTTGAAATTGGGCATGATGGAGAAGCCCAGAAGACAGGCAATTCCGATAACAATATCTGTATATCCTGAAAAGTCGAAATAAAGCTGTACGGTGTATCCGTAACCAGCCATCAGGCTTTCAAATCCGGAGAAGTAATCGGGAGCATCAAAAACGCGGTCAACAAAATTACCGGCAAGAAAATCGGCTATAAAAATTTTCTTGAAAGCTCCACACATGATAAGGAATAAACCCTGTCCGATATTTGTTTCGTTCAGGGTAATTTTTTCTTTTAGCTGGGGCAACAGATCGGAAGCCTTTGAAATAGGTCCTGCAAGGATATTCGGGAAGAACGCCACATACAGAACGTAATTGAAATAATTTTTTTCAGGCTGTTCAATATTCCCACGGTATATATCAAAAATGTAGGAAAGCGATTTGAAAACAAAAAACGAAATACCAATGGGTAAAATGATATTCATTATAAGCGGATCGTTACCTCCCTGCATGTTGTCCCACAACTTCAGAAAGAAATTAGTGTACTTAAAATAGAACAGGCTGCCAAGGTTAATGAATAATGAAAGGAGAAGGAGAAAGGATTTCCCTGATTTCTTTTTTATATGAAATATTCCTTTCCCGATAAAAAAATCGGAGGAAGCAATAAAAAAAAGAATGATAACTGCAAGACCGCTTACCTTGTAATAAAAATAAAAACTAAATAACAAAAGAAGTACATTTCTAATCTTAACATTATTGAACACCATTGCATAAACCAGGTACAAAACAGAAAAAAGAATAAAAAACAAAACCGAATTGAATTGTAGCGGATGATTGGGGTTATATGTAAGCGCGTTAAAGAAGTCGGTCATTTATTACTTATTTCTATCTTTTATTTCAGTTTGCAAACCTGTCTGCCCTGCCTACCTGACAGGCAGGCGACATGCAAGATGTCAAAATACAAAATTTCATATTTTCCTGAATATTGGTTCCAGTGTTTGCATCATTTATTTTAAAAATTTCATTTTGCATTCTGATTTTATTTAATTTTCAGCACCATTCCCGGTTTAAGTTTATCATCGGTCATATTATTCAGTGTTTTTATTTTCTCTACAGTAGTACTGTATTTTTTAGCAATATTCCACAGGTTATCACCTTTTACCACTGTATATTTATAACCCTTTAAAGTTGAAATTGAAGTTGTGGCTGTATTTGTCGTCGTTGTATTGGTTGTAGCTGTATTATATACAGGAGTATCTTTCGTGCTTGTTAAAGCCTGTTTATAAATAACCAATGTTTTGCCGGCCATGATTGTTGTTGATTTTAAAGCATTCCACAGTTGAAGTTGTTTTACGGTTACACCATATTTTTTGGCAATGGTACCCAGCACATCACCCGATTTGATAGTATAATAATACGTTTGTGTGGTCCATACCTTTGTTTGTTCCTGGATGGCATCCGAAGTGATACTGGTGTCTTTTATTTCCGGAAGATCTTTAGTGGCCAAGAGAATATTTGCCTTGGTGGTATCAGGGCATTCTTTTAATGCAATAAGCTGTTCAAGGCTGTCGCGCGTGAGCGACAGGTAGTATGAATTAAGCAGTGCATTGCAAAAAAGCTCACCTCTTACATAATAACCGGCTGCGTTCAGGTGCACCCTGTCGTAGCTTGCCAGCTTGTTGCTTAGCCATTTCAGCATGGAATATTGTCCACCTGCAACATAATAGTAATCATAGAAAGCACAGCCTTTCCTGAAAGCCACTTCGCGCATAAGCGTTGAATAGGTTTTACAGTTGGCTTCGTCCCAGTACCTGTAATAAATGTCCTGCACATCGCTCAGAATAATTGTTGCATCGGGTGAAGCCCGCTGAATAATGTCAATAATTTTACAAAGGTTTTTTTCAATGGAATCGCTTAAAAATTTTACTTTATAAAAATCATTTGTGCCTATATCCAGAACCACCAGGTCGGGTTTCAGTTCCTGCAGCTGGTACAGTAATAATTCCTCACGCAAAATGCTTTGCAGTCCTGCGCTGTTTATACCCACGCTGTTATATAATATGCCTTTATCTTCGTTTGTTTCAATAAGCAGCCCGTAACACTCAAAATACTTCTGAGCGGTATCTGTTTTATTAACAAAGAATTCAAGGGTGTCGCTTGACTGAGGAAGGTCTATTTCTATGTACAATTGGTCGTTGAATGAATTGCAGTCAATATATAACGGAGCTTCGGAATGTGAAGTTTTAAGTTTCAGATCGAAACTTTCGGACGATCGTTTGCAATAAATTTTAAGAACATTAAAATTCTTTTTTAAAGCCCATGAACTGAAAACAAGTTTAAAGCTGGCTGAACTGTCTTCGGTATGAACCGTAGCTCCTGTGATTCCCAGATCGTAAACAGGGTAGGGTTGTACGTTCCTTGAATAATCCCATTTTCCTTTGCATGATGTTTTGTAATCGTATGCAGCATGTGTGCTGGCAGCAGCGTAGGGGAACACAAAACCGCGACCACCATCGCCGAAAATTACCTGAAGTTCATTTCGGATGTATCCTGTAAAAATATCGGCCTGTACATGCGAATCGCCAATATGAAGTACCTTTAGTTTGCGTTGCGGGGTTTTTTTAAGTTTTTCGAAGAAATTCTTTATGGAACTGTAGTCGTTCCATTCAATGTAATTCTGGTTATATTTGATAAACGCATATTCTTTGCTGTAAGTAATCAGTCGTTTGATATATTGTGGAGTTGCTATGGAATCAGGGTTGTAAGTAATATCGCGGAATAAACCGGGACGGAAAAATGTAAAAGAATACAGAATAGCAGTAACAACAATGCCAACCAACAGAATAATATATCTTGCCCTATTTCTCAATCCGATGCTCCTTTCTTAACATTCTGCCTGTACACATACTGATTATATTCGGTAAGCAAGGCATTGAACAATTCGGTGCCTATCAGTTTCTGTCCTTTGTTTGTAAAATGCCCGTCGCTTGAAGCAAGCCCTTTTCCTTTCCAGGCAAATACCGAATTTTCTCCACCCATCACTTCATAAAGATCCCAGAATGCGCAGCCTGCCTTTAGAGCAGCTTCTTTCTGAAAGTCCCTGACTTTTGAAAGATAAGGGTAAGAAACATAACTTCCGTTTATCATAGTCGACATATCGCCTGCGCCTATAACAAGAATACTAATTTCTGGTGCAACACTTTTAAAGCGGGCAAAAATACTGCCGTACATATCTTTTAGTTCTTCGCGTTTTTTATCGGTACTGGCATATGGCACAACATTATTTCCGTATTGAAAAATTATCAGTTTTACATTAAGTTGCTTTAACTGTGTGGCAAGATATTCCGGATTGATAAGTAACAATCCGTCGCCAGAATGCCCGCGTATTGCATAGTTATCGACTTGTATGCCATTCGATCCGTCAATCAGGAGTCCATAGAAATCAGGACTTAAGTTACCGCTGAATTCTAATTTGAAACTTTTAATAGGAGCAGGAAAATTAAGATCAAACAATGAAAATCCTTCAACAGGAGGAAGTGAATCAGAAAGAATTTTTTCACCTGTCGTTTGGTTGTAAATATTCATTTTACAGCTTTCGGTAGAACGGCCATACATTAACCGGGCTTTGCTGTATGTAACGTATGCCCTTAGCGTAATGCCCACAGTAGCGCTGCCATATATTATTTCCGTATTTGCTGCTGTTGCAGAAGTATCTGAATTTTTACTATCAGTACTGTCTGTAGTTTTTATCACGGCATAGCGTGAAAATTTATACACATTGCCCGAAAGTCCGTAGTATCCGCAGCCGTAGCGGTTATGAAAAACAGTGTAGCGTATCCAGTTGGGTGTGCAGTAGCGTACAAGATTTACGTTATTGGCAATATCGTCGAAAGGAACAAAGCCCACGCCGCCGCCTCCGAACTTTTGCTGGAAAGCATTTCTTACATAACAGGTAATTCTGTCGCCTTCAAGTTGCGAGTCGCCATAATGGGCTATGCGGACAATTTCGGTTTTTTTCTGCTGAAGCAAAGCTGCAAAAAAATGATCGAGGGCACGAACTTTTATTGTTTCAGGATTTTCAAGAAAATCGTTTTTCTTTCTTGGCTCCAGTCCTGAAAGATTTGCCCGTTTCAGATTAAATGAATAAGCTGAATCGCCAAGTAGATAAGCATTAATAAGACTGTCGGCTGTTTCTGAATTATCCGCATAATTAAAATCGGAAATCTTTCTGAATTCAGGAAAACGAAAATTGATTTCAATCCCATTGCCTGAAGGAATATTTATTGCAGGGGCAAATGAAATAGCCAGCAGCAATGCATCAAGCAGGATTATCGCCAATAATATTTCAACCGATTTGTTTTTCAGTTTTCTTATATTTTTCAGAAATACAAAAATAAGATTTTAAGGCTGTACCCGACAACCGATGCTTCTTTTTATTCAACAGGGCAATGTGAACTATTTTATACTGCCATCGGGTATTAATTGTAATTCTTCAGTGACCCCAACGAAGTAAGAAAGGATATGAACTGTGAAATTCGTAAGTTCGTACAAAATTCGTACTTCGTTGGGATTATATAAAATTAATTATGCGCGTTCAAAGTATATTAAGAAAAGAGGAAATATTTATTTTTCCCTTTTATAAAGCCCAATGATTTCGCCCTGTGCAAGGGTATGATCTTTCATTGCAGTGTCAACATCGCTCCGTGATGCGCCCGGATCAAGGGAAAGAGAGCAATCGAGTGCATAAATCCGGAAGTGATAATGATGAATTCCGCTGGGTGGACAAGGGCCTGAATATCCCATGTCGCCTGAATCGTTTGTGCCCTGAATTGCTCCGCTGATAGCATTTTTACCTATTGGAATATTTTCGTCAAGTTTTGTTACTGATGATGGAATATTAAATAAAACCCAATGCACCCAAACTTTTGAAGGAGCATCTGGATCATCGCAAACCAATGCATATGATTTTGTTACTGCCGGACCTTTGCTCCATTCAAGTGCCGGAGAAATGTTTTCGGCATCACAACTGTATTTTGCCGGGATATTTTCGTTGTTTCCAAAGGAACTGCTCTTCACCATAAGGCTGTCGGAAGTCATTTTTACTTTGCAATAAAATGGTTCGTTTCCCGAAAATCCAAGAATTATCAATGCTGCAGCAAGCAGCAAAAGAATTTTTTTTCTGAACATGTATTAAAATTTTTGAGGGAACAAGATACAAAATTTTGTTCCTATTTTATTCGACATCGAAATTTCACCGCCTATCTGTTCAGTTAGCGAACAAACAAGCTGAAGGCCGAGCGATTTCACATTACGGAAATCCACGTTCTCTGGGATTCCTTTACCATTGTCGGCAACGCATAGCTGAAGTTTTTTCTCGGGTGATTTCTTCAAGGATATTTCAATCCTTCCATGATCCATACATGGAAATGCGTATTTCAGGGAATTTGAGACAAGTTCATTTATAATAAGGCCCAGGGTTATTACTATGTCATATTCAAGAGGAATATTTTGGGCTTTTGTTGAAATTTCAACCGAGCAGGAATCGGTAAGATAGGTTTGTGCAAGATATCCTGCAAGCGAACCAACATATTCAGGAAAATCAATATGTGTAAGATCTTTCGACTGGTATAATTTTTCATGTATCAGCGCCATTGATTTTATCCGGTTCTGGCTTTCCCTGTACAACTCTATCATTTTTTTATCACCGATATTCGTTGCCTGCAGGTTCAGCAGGCTGATAATTACCTGCATATTGTTTTTAACACGGTGATGGATTTCCTTTAAAAGTATTTCTTTTTCTTTCAGTTGGATTTTAATATAATCTGCCGTCCTCAATTTTTCCGTGTTTTCTTTCTTTAATTTGATATATGCGTTTTCAAGTTCCCGGGTCCTTTGTTTTACCAACCGCTCGAGCTCTTCCTGATATTTCAGAAGTATCCCTTCAGCTCTTTTTCTTTCAGTAACATTTCGCATGATAGACTGATAAGTTCCGTCGCTCATACGTTTTGTATTCATTTCAATTACAATTTTTCTTTTATCCTTTCGTGTTAAAATACGTTCACGTACAACAGTCTCCCCTTTCAGAAGCAAATCATATCTTAATGGTTTTTGTATTAATTCCCTTTTTGAAAAAAGCCGGCTCATATTCATACTGAACAACTCCTTTTTGGTATAAGTAGTTAAACTGCAGGCTGTGGAGTTTACTCCTACAATATCTCCTTTCTTATCACAAATAAAAATCCCGTCGGCAGCCTGTTCTATTAACATGCGGAACCGTTCTTCACTTTGCTTTAGGGCCTCTTCCGATTTTTTTAAGCTGGTGATATCTCTTGATATCCCAAGTACAGATTTCACATTATTCCTATCATCAAAAATGGGATAAAGACTTGTGCTTAGCCAGACCTCGATATTTGAGAATACTGATTTTGCATCAACCGTATTAGGTTTTCCGGTTTTGATGACCCTGTTAATATTTGAGATCTGTCTTTTATAGAGATCTTGCTGGAAGATCGTTTTCAGAGGGCGACCAATAAGTTGTTCGGGCTTGCTTCTTATAATGCTTGCGGCATAAGTATTAACAAATTCAACTTCTCCCTTTCTGTTGATAATGAAAATATAATCCTGCGCAATCTCAGTCAATACCTTGTACTTAATTTGGGCATCACGTAAATAATTTTTCAGTTCCTGATTTTCTTTCTTTAGCAGCACTATTTTATTGCTAAGAGAAGTATTATTCCTGGTCACCTTTATTTATTTATTTCATACTAAATCCAGTAAACAAAGATATTATAATTTACATCTATGTCAATACTTTCAACTAATTAAGGCTAAAAAACAAAAAAACGAATAAAATAAAAAACCCTCATTGTTTTTTGAGGGTTGATGAATTTATTTTTTTACCGGGTCGGTCCATTCAATTTTAAAATAATCAGGCGAATCTTTCAGTACGCGTTGTATCCATTCAGAACCATAGCCCACTCCTTTCGGATGACGGCCATGATCGCTGCCATCGTTAATGTAACCATCATTATATTTTGTAACGATGTATGCGTAAAGCTCTTTCCAGTGCTCCACTACAAGCAATGCATTGGTGTATGAATAATCGCTAAGATATTGTACAGCTAAGTCTTTATCTTTTTTATAAAGTTCATGTGCCGTTTTTTCGACAACAGGCTGCATGTCATGAAAATTATTTTCGAGTTCGCTCTGCACAGCCTGAATATCTTTAATTATATATGAATATTTTGAATATGCATAATTGGCCACAAGGTTAAAAACCCAGGATGCCGAGTTCCAGTCGAATTTTGTTACATCCGCAACAGCAAAAGGTTCTGGCCTTTCCTTCATGCAGACATACAAAGGCATATAGCAGTTGGAATATGTATCATCAACGGAATACCAGAAAACACCCATTTCATCAATCACATCTGAACGTGATTGAGTAACAAAACTGAATGCGGTTTGTTGCGTAGAAATGGGGCGTTCCCAGCCATATTGGGTTATTGTATCTCCGGGAGACTTGAAGTAAAGGCTTTTCCAGCGGTATGGGCAGCCAAAGGGTCCTGACATAAAGCCTTTGGTCATGTCATATTCTGTTCCTTCGAAATGATCACGCATCAATGCAACAACATCTTTCACTGTCAGTTTTTTATCGGGCTTGATGAATAACGGATAAGGTTCTGCGCCTTTCACCGCGCGCCAGTAATCGGAAGAAAAATTCTGCGAGGGCGCCGCCCTGCGGAAAATGCTCCATACACGGCCTTCACATAAGAACAGACCACCCGGTTCCAGCGGACAGTAAGCATCAACAAAGCTGAAAACCGTGTCGGATTTGGAATTCCAGTAACCCATTTTTTCGGCAAAGGTGAACAGGTCGGAAGAATACATGCAATCTTTGTCTTTTAACGGTACTTCGCGGATGCGTGCCTGGTTGGCGTGAACACATATGTATCCATCCGGAACTTTCCGTGCTACCCAAACAGCGCCTTTTTCTTTGGCACCCTTTCCGATTATTTCAAAAATCCAGGCTTCATCCGGATCAGAAACAGAAAGCGATTCGCCTTCGCTTGCGTAACCATACTCTTCCACAAGTTTTGTCATTACTTCTATGGCTTCTCTTGCCGTTTTTGCACGCTGCAGGGCAATATACATCATGCTGCCATAATCAATAATACCGTTGGGTTTCCACAACTCTTCCCTGCCACCATAAGTAGTTTCGCCAATGGCAACCTGGTATTCATTCATATTACCTATTACCTTATAGGTATGTTTCACCTGTTTTATTTTTCCCATAAATTTTCCGGTATCCCATTCATAAACCTCAAGTGAATCTCCGTCGGCCCAGTCATGGGCATCGGCCCAGTAAAGCGGTTCCATAAAGCCACCGGCATCGGCGTTATAGGTAATCATCACCGAGCCATCAGCAGAAGCGCCTTTGGATACAAGAATATTTGTACAAGCATGTATAGCAAAACTTGTAAAATTTAATGATAGCAATAAAAATGTTTTAACAAATATTTTTTTCATAAAAATTTATTTTATTATTCGCAAAGATATGTGAAAAGTAATATATGTGATTTTTAAAATTAAAGGAACCTCTAAAAACTATTTTCAGTTTTTAGAGATGCTCTTAAGTGATGGCTTAAGAAAGATTTTTCACATACCATTCAATGGAAGTTTCAAGTCCGGCCCTGGTATCGAAGACAGGAGTATAACCAAGCAAATCGTGTGCTTTTTTAACCGATGCCAGCGAATCTCTGATGTCGCCTTTTCGTTCGGCAGTATGAACGGGTTTAATGTTTTTGATTTCCGGTTTATATTTAGAAAGTATTTTGATAAGAATTTCGCATAAATTGTTTACGCTTGTCTTTTCCCCGCAGGCTATGTTGAACACTTTGTTTACAGCTTCCTTATTTTGAGTAGTCGCTGCGAGGATATTGGCCTGAACCACATTATCAATATAAGTAAAGTCGCGCGATTGATTGCCGTCGCCAAAAACAGCAGGAGGAGTTCCGGAAAGAAGCGATTTAACAAATCGTGGAACCGCTGCAGCATAGGGCCCGTCGGGATCCTGATGTTTGCCGAAAACATTGAAATAGCGAAGCCCGATAATTTCCATTTTATACAGTTCGGAAAAAACTTTTGCGTATAATTCGTTCACCTGTTTTGTTACGGCATATGGAGAAAGAGGTCTTCCTGTATTTTCTTCAATTTTTGGCAAATCGGTATTGTCGCCATATACGGAAGAGCTGGACGCATATATAAGCCTCTTAACTTTATTGTCGCGGCAGGAAATTAAAATATTAAGAAAACCATTGATATTGGTATCGTTTGTTGCTACAGGATTTTCTATCGACCGGGGAACGGAACCCAGCGCTGCCTGGTGAAAAACATAATCCATGCCCGCAGTAGCTTTCATGCAAGTTTCAGAATTCCTGATATCTCCTTCTAACAGAAAAAAATTCTTGTTGTCAAGAAAGTGAATAATGTTTTCTCTTTTTCCTGTGGCGAAATTATCAAGGCAGAAGACTTCATTGTCCTGCGAAAGCAATTCTTCGCAAAGATTGCAGCCGATAAAGCCTGCACCACCGGTAATAAGTACTTTACTTTTATTTAATTTTGCAGTCAATTATTATTTTATTTACGGCAAAGTTAAAAAATATCGGAAACATTTACCGATACAGAATAGGTTTATGGTTTTTTGTTTTTGTCTGATTCTCAGAATGGCAACCCGTCTGCAAATTAAACTTGTGTCCGTACCTTTATTTCAAACTTCATTTTCTGCGGGTATTATTAAAGCTCAATTCTGCGCATTTCAATATTTTATTATAATTTTGATACCTTATTATTATATAATAAGAAGGTTTGTGTGAAATATTTTCCGAAATGAATGATAATAAAAATAAATTATTCCCCGAGTTCCCTCCTGTAACAACCCGGGAGTGGGAAGAAAGGATTAAAGCCGATCTGAAATGTGCCGATTACGAAAAAAAACTTATCAGCAAAACGATTGAAGGCATAACTATTAAACCTTATTACAGGTCGGAAAATCTTAACGGTATTGAATACCTGAACACTTACCCCGGAGAATTCCCTTATGTCAGAGGCTTTAAAAAAGACAATAACCGCTGGGAAATACGCCAGGATATTAATGAAACAGATTTTACAAAAGCGAATCCTAAAGCGAAAGAGGCCATATCAAGAGGCGCAGAGGCCATCGGATTCAATGCAAAGGAAGTGGAGAATAAAAATGACATGAAGGTATTGCTTGACGGGATTGATCTGCACAAAATTTCAATACACTTTATTGACGCACATTCTTACCTTGTCATCTTCCGTTTGTTTACTGATGAAGCAAAACGGAAAAATACCGACCTGAAAAAAATAAGAGGAAGTTTCAATTTCGATTCCTTAAGTTATTTTCTTCTTTACGGAAAATTTTATGCAAGCGAAGATGACAATTTTATGGAAGCTTCATCACTATTAAGCAAAGCCGCAAAAACAATTCCTCAGTTCAAATGCATAACAATTAACGGCCAATATTTTCATAATGCAGGAGCAAATGTTGCGCAGGAACTTGGTTTCAGCCTTGCCTCTGCAAACGAATACCTTATTAAATTCAAAGAAAAAGGACTTGCGGTTGATGATGTTGCATCACGAATTAAATTTGTGTTTGCGACAGGATCCGATTATTTTCTTGAAATTTCGAAATTCCGGGCGGCCCGCCTGCTATGGGCGAAAATCGCCGAGCAATACAATCCGGCATTCCCTGAATCCTGCCTGATGAATATTCATGCGGTCACATCGCTATGGAATAAATCGGTGTACGATCCTTACGTGAACATGCTCCGCAATACCACAGAAACCATGTCGGCGGCAATAGGCGGTTGTGATTCCATTACCGTCAATCCTTTTGACATTACCTACAGAAAGCCGGATGCTGTTTCAGAGCGCATAGCACGCAACACACAACTGGTGCTGAAAGAAGAATCGTATCTTGATAAAATTGCTGATGTTTCAGCAGGATCATATTACATTGAATCATTGACCGATGCCGTTGCTGAAACTGCATGGAAAATATTTTTAAAGGTTGAAGAAGCCGGTGGTTTCATCCATGCGGTAAAAACAGGTTTCATAAAAGAGGATATTGAAAAAACCTGCCGGAAGAGGGATACGGATATTGCCATGCGCAAGCAGGTGATCCTCGGAACAAACCAGTATCCGAACCTGAAAGAAAAAATGCTTGACAAAATAAAACCCCATGCTGATACGGATGTTCTTGGCAGATTGCGAATGTACCGTGGAGCGCAGGCATTTGAAGCTTTGAGGCTGGCAACAGAATCGTATGTTAAAAACGGACATAAACTACCAACAGTATTTTTATTTGCTTATGGCAACCTGACCATGCGCAAGGCAAGGGCAAACTTCACCACAAATTTTTTCGGTTGCTCCGGTTACAAAATAATTGATGATCCCGGATTTAAAAATTTAGATGAAGGTATGGAAGCTGCTAAAAAATCTAAAGCAGAAATTATTGTCTTCTGCAGCTCTGATAATGAATACGCTGCATTAACTCCTGACTTTTGCGCAAAACTGAAAGCCGGCACACCGAATTCATATCTTATTGTTGCAGGTAATCCGGCAACCCTCATAGAACAACTGCAGCAGTCGGGCATAAATGATTTTATAAGCATCCGATCAGATGTGCTGGCAGTGCTTGAAAAATACCAGCATCTGTTCGGAATAATTTAAATTTTAAATAAACTACCCCGAGGCAGAGCCTCGAGGTATCTAATGCGATAGCGGCCCTTTTACTAAACATCAAACAGTTTTAATTGACCACGGTAAAATTGCTTATATTCTTTTTCCCTCCCCTGCTCACGTAAATATTTTTTTATG
>JAZDMF010000179.1:0-14381 GCA_043801235.1 Bacteroidota bacterium
CCTTTCATAATAAACTGATCGATGATAAACTTATCCCTGATGTCGAAAATGGAATCGGGTTTTGCAATAATAATAGCATCAAAGTCTTTCAGGGCTTTTACCTGGTGGTTAATGGTAACGCGCTCTACGGTATAATAATCAGCCAAAGTGGTTGCAATGTCTCCGGTTTCATACATGTCGAGTTCGCCATGACCTTCTATAAAAGCTATTTTGGGTATATCAATGTCCGCTAATTTTTTTATTGTGCTGGCAAGACTGTACTCAAGCGACTGTATTGAATTATTAAGCACAGCTTCGGCAGCTATCCCGATTTGCGTATTCAATAACGTCAGCGGTAGTTCCCGCTCTTTATATGTAACGATTGCGCCAGGAAAAATAATTTGCTGGCTGCTGCCTTCGTTATCTTTAATCTGAAGGTTGGTGGGTTGCAGCCCTTTCTGGACAAGCTGTTTGTAAAGATTTTTAAATTGCGTTTTATCATCGCTGCCGTATGGATTAACAAGTTCATATTCTACATTATCGGAATAAGCCCTGAACTGGTTAAGCATATCGCGTGTTTCATTGCGCAGCCTTTTAAATCCTGCAGGCAATTCGCCGTCAAGATATATTTTAAAATATACAACATCATCAAGGTTTTTCAGAAGCTTTTTAGTGGCATCCGATAAAGTATAGCGCTTTTCGGAAGTAAGGTCAAGGCGCGCGAAAGCAAAAGAACCAATAACATTCAGAGAAATAATTATCAGCAGGCTGAGAGTAAAATTCACTACATTTTCCTTCACGAGCCTGTGTTTTTTTATTTCAGCCGGCTTGTCATTTTCAATTATTCCTTTTTTGTTGCGTTTAAAGAAAGCAAAAACTTTTTTTGATTTATGACGGCTCCATTTCCTGCTTTCGATTGATACTTTGCTCAGGAGAATGAATAGGGTAATAACGCTCAGAAAATAAAGAATATCGCGGGTGTCGACAACTCCACGGCTTATTGAAGCGTAATGCCCGCTGATTCCGAGTTGCTGGATGAATAATGAAATACCGCTGAAAAAATTTAGCGAATATATCATTTCAAAGCCTAAATAAACAGAACCGCAGAGGAATAATGCTGTGATGAATGAAATGATCTGGTTATCGGTAAGTGTTGATGCAAATATTCCGATAGAAACAAAAGTGGCTGCAAGGAAAAGTAGTCCGATATATGAACCCCATGTACCTCCCGCATCGAGGTTGCCCATAGGACTACCCAGATAAAAAACCGTTGCATAGTAAATGAGTGTGGGAAGAAGTGAAAAAAGAACAAGAACCAATCCCGCCAGGTATTTTGCCATGATTATTTGCAGGTCGGTCAGGGGCTTTGTCATAAGCATTTCAATTGTTCTGCTTCGTTTTTCCTCAGCGAACGATCGCATAGTTATGGCAGGAATAAGAAACAGGAAAACAAAAGGTGCAAGCATGAACAGCCCGTCAATATTGGCGTAACCGTTTTCAAGAATGTTGAAATCGAGCTGAAAAACCCATAGGAATAAACCGTTGATGAGCAGAAAAACTGTGATTACTATGTAACCGATGAGTGAACTGAGGAAATTCCTGATCTCGCGTTTAAAAAGTGTAAACATTAAAAGTTCATATTAATTTATTCAAAACTTTCCTTGATTAAAAGAAAGATTTATGTCAATTTGATTTTTTTTAAAGTGGGCAGTTAACAGTCAACAGTAGGCAAGAAAAAAAATCACTGCCAAAAATTAATTGTATGCTGCCTTTTATTTATTAGTTATAAGAAGTTTTTTTTAAAAAAAATGAATTCAATTCAATTCCAATGAGGCTTATTATAACTGAGATGCGAAATTAATCTTTTTTATGATTTATGTTCCTTCGTTTAATAATTTTTAACATTGATGAGAATACATCATTTTTTTTATGTTTTTATTTTAAAAGGCCATTAATATTCTCTGATTTTCTTATAATTTTACATTTTAAAAATAATCAGAATGAAAAAAACAATTTTATTGCCGGTATTTATCATTACCTTTATTTTTCAGGCATTTCCGCAGTTTAGTAAAATTACAGACGACAGCAGCGGGGTGGAAATCATATTCACAGCAGGGAACAGTATATTTCCTCAAAGCTGGTATGGCGGACAAATAAAAGGAGTGGCCGAATCACTGGATACTTCAGAAATAAAGCGATCGGTGGAAATTGTGAAAAAGGCACTGGCTAAATATCCTTCCGGAGTTTTAAAGAAAAATTTAAAAAAGGTGTATGTGCTGAAAAAGCTGTCGTTCTATGGTGTTGATTATGGAGGGACAAACACAAAAGATGTTGTTTACCTTGCTAATAAAGGCCTTTCTCAAAATTACACGGATGAATTTATTGAACGCGCTTTTCATGCCGAGTTTTCATCAGTACTGATGGCC
Source organism: Bacteroidota bacterium (assembly GCA_043801235.1). GTDB lineage: Bacteria > Bacteroidota > Bacteroidia > Bacteroidales > CG2-30-32-10 > DAOQAK01. The sequence goes on from JAZDMF010000179.1 coordinate 2,406, forward strand.
AATTACCCGAAAGCCCTGGATCAGAAAAAATGGGCAGCTATTAACGGCAAAGATTTTCAGTACGGCGCTGTGAACGGATATGAGGCAATTAAAGCAGGGAAATCTTCAGAAGATTATGAAAAAAAAATCCTTGAGTTTGGCTTTCTGAACGAATATGCCATGTCCACACTGGAAAACGATTTCAATTCGTTCGCAAAAAACCTTTTTTATGCCGAAGGCGATTTCTGGAAAATCGCGGAAGCCAATAGCCGCCTGACAATGAAGCTGCAGCTTATACTTGATTTTTATAAAACAGTTGACATTAAACTGACAAAGGAATATTTTAAAAAACTGGCGGAATTGTAAAGAATGAAAGCGTATATTATAAACATAGGCGATGAAATTCTGATTGGCCAGGTTGCAAATCTGAACGCATCATGGATGGCCGGACAGCTGAACAGGCTGGGAGTGGAGGTTGTGAAAATAATTGTTGTGGGAGATAAGGCCGAAGAAATATCCCGTGCTGTAAACGTTGCCATAGAGGAAGCAGAAATAATATTTTTGACAGGAGGCCTGGGCCCGACCAGCGATGACAAGACAAAAGATATGCTCTGCGAATACTTTGGAAGAAAACTTATCATGCATGAACCATCTTTGAAAAACATCACGGAATATTTTAAATCAAGAGGGGTGGGAGTAACTGAACGCAACCGAAGGCAGGCCGAAATCCCTGATGGCAGCAAAGCCGTTCCCAACAAGGAAGGAACGGCTCCGGGGTTGTGGATAGAATCCGGCAATAAAATGTTTATTGCTGTTCCCGGCGTTCCTTTTGAGATGAAAGCCATGATGCTTGATAATATTCTTCCTGAAATTGAAAAACTATTGAAACCTCCCTGGGTTGTGCACAAAACAATGCTCACACAGGGAGTAGGAGAGTCGTTTCTTGCCGAGATCATTTTGCAATGGGAAAATGAATTGCCTTCAAACATAAGCCTTGCCTATCTTCCATCGCCTGGTATAGTAAAATTAAGACTTTCGGCAAAGGGAAATGATAAAAAGAAATTGCAGAAAGATATTGAAGAACAGGTGAAAAAATTGCAGGGCATCATTCCTGAAATCATATTCGGATACGAGAACGACACTCTTGAAATGATAATCGGCGATCTGTTAAAACAAAAAGGGCAAACCCTTGCCACTGCTGAAAGCTGCACAGGCGGGGCGGTAGCACAGCGAATCACAACAGTTGCCGGAAGTTCGGCCTATTTCAAAGGTTCTGTGATCGCCTATGCAAATGAAATTAAAACAGATTTTCTTGATGTTCCTGCCGAAACTCTTGAAAAGCATGGTGCTGTAAGCGAAGCAACAGTCATTATGATGGCGGAAAATATCCGGAGAAAATTCAAAACCGATTATGCAGTTGCTGTAAGTGGCATCGCCGGCCCCGATGGCGGCACTCCTGAAAAACCTGTCGGCACGGTGTGGATTGCCGTTACATCACAGAACAAAACCGAAACAAAGAAATTCCAGTTTGGCAACAACCGCCTTATAAATATTGAGCGCGCAGTTATGACTGCCTTGAATATGGTGAGGAAAGCAATACTTGATATTTGAAGATGACAAGTAGATAAGTAGACAAGCAGGTGGATTTTTGTTCAATTGTTCGTCATTCGAATGTTCGAATGTTCGGCCAATCGATTGTTCAGTGTTTACGCGATGGCCTGAAAATACCTGAATGCGATCTTCTGGAATCTCCTGTTGGGAATATGTATGAAACAGTATATCCGATATGAAACAGGGATGAATTATTTTCGCCTTTGCCATATCGGACGTAGAAAGATGCCACGCCGCTTTCTGCGCGGTAGCCAATCTGTATTTCGCCAACGTAAACTTTAAATAAATCTCTTTTGGTAATATTATTGAACTCGCTGGTAAGCCCGTATATTTCGGTCATTGAATACTGAACACCGCCGCCAATGGAAACGCCGAAATCGCCAATGTTTTCGATAAGTCCTGAAAGACCGCCGAAATTAAGTTTGGCAAGCAGCGGAAAAGATAAAACCCCGACGCCTTTGAATTCTTTCAGGCATAATGCAGTAATGCCCCAGTTTACTTCTGCTTCGCCCGAAACCGAAAAATTCCTGAACCCGATATAGAATTTAGGGCCAATAATAATATTTGCTATTGCATTGCCGGAAGTGCGCAAAGTAGTGTCACCTTCAACTTCAGGATTTGTGAAATGCTGGTAAAAATCGAGACCGTAGTTTACGGAAAACCTGATCTGTGATTTTGCTGAAATAGAAAATAGATGCAGTGTTAATATTATACAAATGAAAAGTAATTTTGGAAATTTCATGATGCAAAATTAAAGCAATGAATGCCCGTACTTATGAATTGCAACAATCAGTTGTCAACATTTTTATTAACCGGAGTTTGTATGATAGTATTCCTGTCAGATTGAGTTAATCAAAGTCTGACATCAAGGCAATGGTCAGGTTTCGATAAACTCAACCTGACATTTGATTATATCAAAACATCTTTCTTCCTGAAGCGTATTGCACCGACAGCAATACATACAACAGAAACAACCACAGCAATGATGCAATAGGTAGCTGAAATTTCGCTGGTATTGGCAATATCAGAGCCTTTGAACCAGTCGAAGGGAGAAAAATATTTTAGTTTTTCAAGATCATTATTTAATGATATGACTACCTGCAGCAAATACATCATAAGAACAATGCCTGTTGCGATACCTGTTGCAGAGCGGGTTTTTGAAAAAAATGTTGATGCAAGAAAAGCGATGCTGCCGAATGTGATTCCTCCTAAAAACCATGAAACCGACATGAGAAGGACGGGCAGGAATTCATAATCTTCTTTTATAAATAATGAAAACGATAAAATTGAAATAAGGAAAATGATTACAACTGTCAGGATTGAATACAGAAATGCTACGGAAAGTTTTGTGCTTATTATTTTCATGCGTTTTGCGGGAAGGGAAAATAAATATTCAGCAGTTTTATCACTGAATTCCTTTAATACGATGGATGCAAATATTCCGGAAATATAAATGCTGATGATAAGATAGATGTATGGAAAAATCAATCCGTAAAAACCAATGGGAGTGCCGAAGTCAAGGTTTTTCATACCGAAAGCAGACTGGACCTGCATAGGTAATTTCAAATCGAGCAGTTGCTGAATGTCCTTTCCGAAGGAGGGTGCGATGGAGATTACATACATGACAAGCGCAGCGCACATTATGCAAACTATAAGAAGCGATTTCAAATTTCTTTTCAGTTCACGTTTAAACAGCATGGTTTACCTCGCTTTCTTTTTCAAAATAATGCATGAAAACATTTTCGAGTTCAGGCTCGCTGATGTGCAAGGAATCAATATTTGCAGTGCTGAGTTTTTTAATAAGGTCGTTCGGATTTCCTGAAAAAATAAAATGATAAACATTGTCTTGGAGAGTCAATCCTGCAATTCCCTGCAGAGATGAGAAATCAATTGCTTCCTTGCTTTCAATGCGCACCTGCAGGTAGCCTACATTTGTAAAGTCTGCAGCCGATGTTTCTTTTATGAGTTTTCCTTCCTTCAGCAAACCAATGCGAGTACAGAAATGCTGCACTTCGCTCAGAACATGCGATGAGAAGAAAATAGTGGCACCGTTCTTTTGTTCTTCTTTCAAAAGTTCATACATGTTGCTGCGTATCACCGGATCGAGTCCGTTTGAGGGTTCATCAAGTATTATGAGTTTAGGAGAATGCAGCAGGGCGCATGCAATGGCAACCTTTTTCCTGTTGCCGAACGACAGCTGTTCGAATTTTTTATGGATGTCGATCTCAAGTATTTCAGTAAGCTGTTTTGTTTTTTTGCTTGCATCGATTTTGTGAAAACTTTCAGTGAAGCGAAAAAGTTCTTTCACTTTCATATCGCTGTATATAAAGGTATCAGCAGACACATAACCCGTATTCTTTTTTATTTCAACCCCATGTTTTGTTGGGGAAAATCCAAGCACTTTAATATTTCCATAATCTGCTTTGATAAAATTGAGCAGCATGCGTATGGTGGTCGATTTTCCGGCGCCGTTAGGACCTATGAAGCCGTATATTTCGCCTTCCTTCACACGCAGCGATAATCCGTCAACAGCCATAGTTTTGCCATACGACTTTGAAACGTTTTCAATGATGATGGTTTCCATTAAATTTTTTTGTAAAGATAATGCAAAAGGAAAAATTCATAAAACCAACAAGCGCTATTTATATTTGAACGTCGCCCAGTTCCATGGAGCGGCTTTTGCGTTTTCATCTTTCTTAGCAACTTCCATTTTCGATTCGTAGCGGCCGGCACCGAAAGTTTTATTATAAAAATCACGATAGCGCCAGTTGGGCAGATGAAGATCGGGATTCATTTCCCTGTCTGTATTATGATTTGGGTAAGGATAGAACGATGCGCGTTTTTTAATAATAGGATCGGGCAGCCTGTAAAAGGGTTTGCAATGCTGATAGACCTCTTCGATAATGAACTCAATAATCTCCTGAGAATTCCACAAATAGCTTTTTTCAACCTCGAAGGCAAAAGTAGGGTGTTTGAAAATATCCATAAATGACATCCCGAAATACTTCATCAATAATATTTCCCACTCTTTGAAAATCCCCGGTTCCGTTTCTTGTGTGTGAATAGTTGCTGCTACTGGATCCGGAGCATCCACCCAGGGTTTGACCTTTGGGGCAAAACTGCAATAAGAAAGGCTCCAGTCGTAAAGATTCCAGATCATTTTCTCCCAGAGATTTTTAATAGCTTCCCACTTTTTTATCTGGGGTTCAAACTCTCTGTCTATATCGTCATTTGCAAAATTGATTTCCTTCATGTCAGGCACACCAAACCTGTTCCCCGCAGCCAGCTTGTCAAAAGCCTCGATCTTTCGTTTTGCACTTTCAATGTAATATGGATTACTTGGAATAGCTTCGGTAAATTCCAGGCTGTAAACCAGGCCTGATCTCATAACCCCAGTTCCCTCCATAGCTTTATCAACGCCCGTTTCTATCTGCAACCGGAGATATTTTGGAAACGTCATACCGGGTTGTTCTCCCAGGTCAATCATCTTCTGAATGGGCCCGATCAGGGGTTCGGGATTCTGCAGTGCTTCAACCTCTACGGTATTATCAAAAATATTCGGGGTCATTTTTTTTGATTCTTTGTTTGATTCCTTCACCTGCTTTTTGAATGCTTCAATGCCACCTATACTATCAAAGTCTTTTTTGCGTATGCGTCCAGCCATATCCAATCCTTTCTCTTGCGCTTCCAGCTGGTATTTTTCGGAAGCCATTCGCAGTGCTTCTTTATATGCATCCTGCAATCGCTGAATGGCCTGCTTCATGGCGTCGATGTTGCCCTTCAGCAGAGATGCATCATCATAACCTTTTTCGCCGCTGGAATATGCCTGCTTGGCATGCGCCCCCAAAGCGCGGCTGTAATGGTCGCTGAACTTTCCGTAAAGGTTTTCCTGCATCACAGTTCCGTTGAAAATATTCATGTCATCGGTAGACTTGGCAAGTTCTTCCATACGCGCGTAGCATTTGCACATGGCATCGAAATCTTCGCCGGAAATATTTTTTGATTTGCAATCCTCCACCATGTTTTTAAAGGTGCCGAGGATGGAATCGGATATCATAGGATCGAGTGGCATGGCGTGTCTTGTTATGCGTTAATGATTTTTATAAATCGTTCCATTTGTTCCCTTATCTGTTCTTCTGTATACGGTAACAGCCTCCGGTGACGGTATTCGAATATGACATCCGGTTTAAGTTTCCATCCCTTTTGAAAAGCATCCATTTGTTTTTCCATACCTTTTGCTCCCTCAGAAATGCTTTTGCGAACGTCTGTTGCCCAGCGTTGCATATCGGCTTTGTATTTGTCGGGTACAACGGCATTGGCATACACTTCAGCCACATCAACGTACTCCCAGTCACTAACAAAAAACCTGTTGGCCTCATCCAATGATATTTCAATCATATTCTTATTGCTTTCCTCGGTTACCATGGTGATCAGGTCGTTCACATTATTGATTGGATCCACTTTTTCAAGAATTCTCTTGGCAAGCAATACGCGGACAATTTCCTTGTGTTTTTCAAAATGCTTTTGTTCAAGGATGTATTGATCTTTTGTAAGTGCAGAAGCGCATCGCTCATTCAGGTCACCTATCTTATCTTTGAATTCTTCAAGAGTAGAACAGCTTTGCATGGCATCACTCAGGCGCTTCTCAGCCGCATAATAATTCGGGAAATTCGGGTTCCCTGCATATTTTTCAGCCCTTACAGCATAATATGCTTTGTATTCATTCAAAAGGTTGTCGGACATATTATTTTGATTTTTAATTTTTCTGTTGCAAAATATTTTTGTTGTTCGGAGAGTAGTTCCATAATCATATAGTTTGAGAGATTCCTATAGAAAAGCCGAATGATTCAAGGAATTCATCTGTATAATTGTTTCTCATTACAGGTAAAAGTGAACGTTTATACCTCATAATAAGATCTATTCTTGAATTGTATGAAGGGAAAATACTTGTGCCTATGTTTATATACCATCCGATATCGAACCTTCTTGATAATTCCTTGTAGTAAGATTGTTTGAGCACCAATTCATCACCGTTATAGTAATTGGATTTTTCAATATGGGTTGTCAGTATGGCCGGAATAAATCCAGTGCCAGTGAAGACACTTACCCTGCCTCCGTTAAAATAATATCTTAATCCAATAGGAATATTAATTGATTTATATGTGTGATGCCATGAAGCATCGGTGAAAAAAATATTATAATCTAAAGAATATACTGAATCAGGATAATGAATTTTATCTGTTCCATAAGTGTGGTTATAAAAAAAGGCACCTGTTTCTAAACTGAGATGTTTGTTTATCGGTTTCATAAGATGCAACCCGGCGTTATATCCTGATCCAAATTTTTCGAGTGAATCTAAGTATGCTTTGTAATCATAATTATCAGAAATAATGTTTCTGTAACACCTGTCATATGAAAAGCTCAGGCCATATGACAAAGTGCGCCAGAACTGGCTGTATGCCTGCAATTGAATTAGAAATAAGATGGGGATAAGAATTTTTTTCATATAAACAGTCTTAATTATATCAAATAGAAAACAGCAAATATCAGATAGAAAATAGAGGTTTTAAATAAAGTATGTGTGATTTTTTTAAAAAATTATAATATTTGTCTTTTACATTTGCAGGCTGCTATTTTCCATAATATTTATTTTAATCGTTATAATACAGAAAATAATACGCTTCCACATTATCAAGATAAGCCCCGTCGAATCCGGCATCAATAATTTTCTTCAGGTATGAATCATCGTTACCATAAATTATTTCCTGCCAGTCATTTTTCCAGAACTTCACCCAAACTTCATCTTCATAGCCGTCGTACTCCTTTTTTAGCCAGTTCGGATTATGCGCCTTCCAGTTTTCCTTCCAGTAATAACGCCAATTTTCAGCTGCACCAACATTGATATAGGATATCAAAAGTCGCTTTCCTCCATTGGCCTTTGTTTTCAACTGGGCGATTTCAGAAGATGTGAATGCTTCATCACCGAAAAACATATCAATCAGTATCACATCAAAATTTGTTGCTGAAAGGGCATCGATCATCACCTGCTTCGATGTGAAATTGTCTGTGTTGATGAGGTACAGGTAGTTTTGTGCATCCTGTAAAGTATTAATATCATTGGCATTCTCATTGATCACGCTGTCGGGGATGTACATGTAATCGTAGTTGTTGCTTGCGCGCGGAAAACATATGAAACCCTCATTTTCATTCATCTGAATGGAATTCGTAATATTTAAATTGTCACTGACATAATCTGAAACAAGAATTTTTTTTGTTGCGTTTCTAATGCTTCGTGCCATGTTCAGCCTTCCGTCATCCTCTGCCGCTATTTCTTCAAAGAAAAGCGATTCGATGCCCACGCCGTCGATGGCAGCGATATATGAGGTATTTAAGCCATCCGTAGTGTCGCAGTATGAAAATGCCAGTTCGATTCCATTTTGTGGTATAATGATGAAACCTGGGACAATACCCTTTGCATAATTAGAAATGCTGATGACGAATTCCTGCATTTTTACCGATGCCTTGTCGGAGCGCTTTTCTTTGGAGCATCCGGCAAATACTGTAACAATAAAAATTAGTAAAAAGTTTTTTTTCATGATGATATGTTTTAAATTTAAACCAGTTTAGTAATAAGCTTTTCCTATAAATTTAAAATTTGCATTTTGAAATTTGCAATAATTAATTGCAGTACTTATCCTTAAACCCCTGTGCTTTCTGATAGTTCAGCTCAATGGCTTTATCCCAGTCCTTGCATGCGCCTTTTTTATCGTCCGATTTGTATTTGTCCATGCCACGGCTGGTATATGCATCGGCATAGGTTGCATCAAATTTGATAGCTTTGTCGTAATCCGAAATAGCCTCTTTGTATTTGTTCTGCTGATAATAAGAAAATGCGCGGTTATTATATGTCATTTTTTGTGAGTCATCCAGATCGATTGATTTTGTATAATCTTTTATGGCTTCATCATACATACCAAGTATGCAATATGCATAGCCTCTTTCAAAATAGGTTTCCGACAATTTGTATTCCGATTCAATCCATTTATCATAATCAGGAAGTGCTATCAAGAGATAAAAGTTATCTGTTTATAGCCTTTTGTGGGTTGTACTGGGCTCGAACCAGTGACCCCTACCCTGTCAAGGTAATGCTCTGAACCAACTGAGCTAACAACCCTTTGTTTTGCAAATTTATCAAATTTTCATAAAAAATAAACATGCCTGGATTTTTTATAATTTCGCTTTACGAACGGTAATTATTTAAGGTATGAAAAAATATTTTTTTCTTTTCATTATTGCATGCAATGGCTTTCTCCTGAATGCACAGGTGGTAAAAAAAAATATTACAGTCGAAGACATCTGGCAGAACTATTTATTTTACCCGGAATCGTTGGGCGATGTTGTGCCCATGAAAGACGGTGAGCATTACTGCATGCTCGAAAACGATACCATGATCAATGAGTACGAATATAAAACAGGTGAGAAAACAAGAACCATTGTCCTCACCAGCCAGCTTGTTCCGGAAGGGGAAAAGGAAAGCATTTCAATTGATGAATACGAATTCAGCCCTGATGAAACTAAAATCCTGATAGCAACAAATACCGAACGTATCTACCGCCATTCAAGCATTTCCGATTATTATGTATGGGATATCAATACTGAAAAACTTGCAAAACTATCAGATGGCGGAAAGCAGCGCCTGGCTTCTTTTTCACCTTCGGGAACCGAAGTGGCTTTTATCAGGGATAACAATCTTTTTATTAAAGATATTGTTTCGGGAAAAGAAAACCAGGTCACAACTGACGGGCTTTTGAACAATATTATATACGGCACAACTGACTGGGTGTACGAAGAAGAATTCAGCTTTACAAAAGCCTGGTTCTGGTCGCCTGTGGGAGATAAACTGGCGTTCTACCGTTTCGATGAAAGCAAAGTGAAAGAATATGATATTGTTTTATATGACAGTTTATATCCTACCTTATATAAATATAAATATCCCAAGGCCGGTGAAGACAATTCCGCAATAGGCATTTTTGTTTATGATCTGAACTCCGGAAAAACTACTGCGATGGACATCGGAAAGGAAACTGATATTTACATACCCCGCATCAAATGGACAAAAGACAATAATACACTTGCTATTGAACGCATGAACCGTTTGCAGAATAAACTTGAAATTTTATTTGCTGATGCAACTACCGGAACATCTGATGTCATTTATACCGAAGAGAACAAATATTATATTGAAATTACTGATGACCTTACCTTTCTTGAAGATGGAAAACAATTCATAATCACCAGCGATAAGGATGGATACAACCACATTTATCTGTACAAAATTGACGGGACGCTTGTAAAGCAGCTGACACAGGGCAAATGGGATGTAACGGAACTAAAAGGGATTGATGAAACGAATAAGCTGGCTTATTTCATTTCTGCTGAAGATTCGCCCGTAAACCATGACTTATATTCAGTAAAACTTGATGGAACTGATAAAACCAAAATTTCAAAGAAAGAAGGGACGAACGATGCTGAATTCAGCGAAACATACAAGTATTTCATCAGCACATGGAATGATGCCAACACGCCTTCCTGTATTTCTGTAAACAAAGCAAACGGCAAGGAAATAAAAGTTCTTGTTGATAACAGCGACCTGATTAAGCTTACAAAGGAATATGGTTTTACCAAACAGGAATTTTTTACCTTTAAGACTTCAGAAGGCGTTGAACTTCACGGGTGGATGATAAAGCCTCCCGATTTTGATGCCAGGAAAACATACCCTGTTTTCATGAATGTTTATGGAGGCCCCGGGGCGCAAACTGTGCAGAACAACTGGGGGTATTTTGAATTTGCCTGGCATGAAATGCTTGCGCAGAAAGGATACATTGTGGTTTCGGTCGATAACCGCGGAACAGGAGCGAGGGGCGCCGATTTTAAAAAATGCACTTACGGCCAATTAGGCAAACTTGAAACAATTGACCAGATTGAAGCAGCAAAATATCTTGGAACACTTGGGTATGTTGATAAAACCCGCATAGGCATATGGGGCTGGAGTTACGGCGGATACATGACAGCATTATGTTTGACAAAAGGTGCCGATTATTTTAAAACAGGAATTGCCGTGGCTCCTGTAACCAACTGGCGGTATTATGATAATATTTATACCGAGCGTTACATGGGTCTGCCCAAGGATAATGCCAGCGGTTACGATGATAATTCACCCGTGAACCATGTGAAAAAACTACAAGGAAATTTCCTTCTCATCCATGGCACTGCCGATGATAATGTTCATTTCCAGAATTCCATGATGCTCTCAAATGCCCTGGTAAATGCCAATGTACAGTTTGATGAATTTTTCTACCCAAATAAAAACCATGGTATTTACGGTGGTGTTACAAGGTATCACCTGTTTAAAAAGATGACGGAATTTTTGCTTGAGAATTTGTAACAACAGAATTCGAAATATTTTTCAATTATTGTTTACTAACTATTGACTTAATGATAGCGAAACATAATGACAATTTATGACAACGCAGCAAAATGACAATTAATAACAGCAAAGCGTAATGACTATGTCTGACGTTGTGTAGCAGCAAATGACATTATTCTTTAATAAACTTCTTCACTTCAACCCCTACTTTTGTTTTCACTTTCACAAAATATATTCCTCTTGCAAAACCAGAAATATCAATTCTTATGAAATCTTCTTCAGTATTAATTGTTTTTATGAGCTGACCCTTGATGTTTAAAATTTCAATTTCAGATTTTCCGGGAAGATCAAGTCGGATATCATCTGAGGTTGGGTTGGGAGAAATCGTAATGTCTTCCTGTATTATATAATTGTTCAAATCTGTTGCTGTATGAAAATAATAATAAGCGCTATCACCGGAATTCAAAAAGGTGCTAAAATCTTTCCAAACAAAAAAAGAGCGACCTTTAATGTAATTGCTTGCATCATATGTGGCGCTGAATATATATGATTTAAACCACAACGTGTCGTTCCATCTTTGATATAATTCTCCAATATTGTTATTATTTGAGTCGTATGTATAGTCACTTTTGGCATTATCCTTCCAGACATTATTAAACCATTCCTGCAATAATCTATTGGTAATATTACCATTGGTATCGTATAAAAAAGAGTAGAGTGAACTATTTTCCCAATCGGTTCCATTCCAGTTTTGCATTAACATGTTTGTCCTGTTATTATTGACATCGTATGTATAGGTATACAGTACTGGATTACCGCTAGTGTAAAGATTACTAAGTTCATTTACTTTTGCCATCATAAGTCCAATTAAAAGGATTCCGTCTTGTTTTGTTGTATGTTTTGATGTATTCCGTCAATTGATCAACAAGTTGTTGTTTGCTATGCCACACTCCTCCTTT
>JAZDMF010000182.1:0-2533 GCA_043801235.1 Bacteroidota bacterium
GCTACCGCGGACTAGTGCGTATTTCAAAAAATGCCGTAAATTCACGTAACTTCAGTCAATGCGATTCTTTGCTGATGGGCGACCAGTGCGGTGCGCATACATATCCGTATATAGAAGTCGGGAATAAATCATCCATAACTGAACATGAAGCAACCACTTCAAAAATTTCGGAAGACCAGTTGTTTTACTGCTTGCAGCGCGGCATAGATATGGAAAGCGCTATCGGTCTTATTGTAAATGGTTATGCAAAAGAAGTTTTGAATAAATTGCCAATGGAATTTGCCGTTGAAGCGCAGAAACTTCTGGCGATAAGTCTTGAAGGTAGTGTCGGATAATTTAATTAACCACAGAGGGACACAGAGGAAAACACTGAGTAACACGGAGGAAAAATGATTGAAAACGAAATCACAGAAAAAATAATTAAATGTGCAATGAGTGTTCATACCGCACTCGGACCGGGCTTGCTTGAATCAGCTTATGAAGAATGTTTGTTTTATGAACTTTCTCAAGAAGGTTTACAGGCAGTAAAACAAAAACCTCTTCCATTAATTTATAAAGAAGTTAAACTGGAATGTGGTTACAGAGTTGATATATTGGTTGAGAATAAAGTTGTTGTTGAAATTAAAGCCGTAGAAGCATTCAATGATGTTCATCTGGCACAGGTTTTAACATATCTGAAATTATCAGGATGCAAAATCGGTTTGTTATTAAACTTTAATGTATTGCATTTACGTAATGGAATTAAAAGAGTAATAAACTGAAATTTCCTCTGTGCACCTCAGTGGAAAACTCTGCGTTACTCTGTGGTAAAAAAAAATAAAAAATAAAATTATGCTAAGTATTAAAAACCTCAAAGTTTCGGTCAATAACAAAAAAATCATTAACGGTTTTAACCTTGAAGTAAAGGCTGGCGAAGTACATGCTATCATGGGTCCGAATGGAACCGGTAAAAGCACCCTGGCTGCGGCTATTGCAGGAAAAGAAAATTATATTGTTACTGAAGGTGAAATTATTTACAAAGGCAAGAATCTTCTGGAAATGGCGCCGGAATTGCGTTCAAGAGAAGGAATATTTTTAGGATTTCAATATCCTGTTGAAATTCCCGGGGTAAGCCTTACAAACTTTTTAAAGACAGCCGTAAATGAACACCGCAAATATAAAGGCTTTGAACCGCTTTCGGCATCCGATTTTCTTAAACTGATGGATGAAAAGAAAAAGGTTGTAGAGTGGCAATCAAAACTTACCAACCGCTCGGTAAACGAAGGGTTCAGCGGCGGAGAAAAAAAGAAAAACGAAATTTTCCAGATGGCCATGCTCGAACCCGAACTTTCCATACTCGATGAAACCGACTCGGGGCTTGATATTGACGCATTACGCGTTGTGGCTAACGGAGTAAATAAAATGAGAACCGGAAAAAATGCATTTATCATTATTACTCATTACCAGAGGCTTCTTGATTATATTGTCCCCGATTTTGTGCATGTGATGTATGAGGGGCGAATTGTTAAATCAGGCGGAAAAGAGCTGGCGTTTGAACTGGAAGAAAAAGGTTACGACTGGATTAAAAAAGAAATTGATGTATAAAAATAACAAAATGATATTCTGTTTAACTTCACCACTGAGACACGAAGCACACTTAGAAGCACTTAGAAAAATTCAATAATTCGAACTTAGTGTATCTTAGTGTTCTAAGTGCCTGAGTGGTAAAAAAAAGATATGACACCAAACGAATTCAAAGAAAAATTAAAAACATTATACGAGGCAAAAGCGGCTTCGCTCGCGGGAAATGGGTTTCTTGCACCCTTGCGTAATAAAGCTTTTGATGCTTTTTATAAGGAAGGATTTCCCACCACAAAAGATGAAGAGTGGCGTTTTACAAACCTCGCACCAGTTTTAAGCAACAATTACAACTGCTATTTTGAAAATACCGAAGGCAATGTGGATGTGGAAAGTTTTTTCCGCTGCGACATCATGGACCTCGACACATATACTGCTGTCCTTTTGAATGGATGGTTTGTTTATAAAACTGCACCAATAACAAAACTTGCCAATGGCGTTATTATTGGCAGCTTGCAAAAAGCATTTGAAGAATACCCGGAACTTATTAAAAAACATTTCGGTAAATATTGCGATGTTGAAAAAAATGCATTCGAGGCGCTCAATACAGCTTTTGCGAGCGATGGTGTTTTTATTTATGTTCCTGAAAATGTCACCCCCGACAAACCGATACAGATCATTAACATTATAAACAAAAAAGAAAATATTTTTATTCAGCCGCGCAATCTTGTAGTTGTTGACAAAAACAGCAATTTATCATTAGTGTTGTGCGATGATGCTCTATCTCATTTTCCAAGTTTAAACAATTCCGTTACAGAAATTTTTGTTGACGAGAACGCATCTATTGATCATTATAAAATGCAGAATAACGATAACCATTCTTCAATGATTAATAATCTTTCGTTTCATCAGCTTGACCACAGTCGTGTATCAAGCAACATTACGACCCTTAACGGAGGATTCATCAGGAATAATG
>JAZDMF010000194.1:0-5598 GCA_043801235.1 Bacteroidota bacterium
TTATCAAGGAGTATTCAAAGAGGACGTATAGATGTCCAACAAAGAGACATTGGAAATCTCAACAGAAAGATGCAGTTAAAGTTGAACCTCTTGCCTATTTGTAAAAATGATATCTATCCAATTTTAGAATACAGCCAAAACAATTTATGAAAATAATTGTATTTATTTTATTTTATTCATTTATACATTTTTTAAGTTGTGCACAGAGTGATAATAAACTTGATTATTTTATAAAAGATAATGATACCACTTTTTGTACTTCAATATCTGTTATATCCAATGACAAAAAAGAAGATTTGGAATATACCGACCAGGAAGGGAATAAGCAAATTATTTTAGATGCAAAAACAAATAATATAACTACCATTTCTATAAATGGACAAATTTTTGACTTATTGGGAAAAGACAAAAGTTCTGAGTTAACTTTAGGATATTACTGGAGAAAAATTAACGGTAAAATTAAAATTTATGATAGTTCTTCAATTAAAATATATCATTTTGGAAACATTAATGGAAACGTAGATACGAATCCGGGTACGGAAAGTAGCGGTGGAAATAATTTTTTAGACATGTATCTCATGTTTGATAACGGCGAGATAATTTATTTGAAAAATAATAAAACTATTGATGAAAAAATCAAACCCGTTGTGGAGAAATGTGATAAATTTACGGAAAAATATAAAGGAGAATATAAGTTAAAAGACGTTGAAAAAATTGTAAAATTTTATAATAATTTTTGTGATGAATGAACATAAATAATAACAAATTATGAAAAAAAAAGTCTTTAGTTTTGTGATGCTAATTTGTGTGAGTTTGGTTTTGTATTCTCAATCAAATAAGTCTGACTATATTATTAAAAATTCCACAGATACAATATTTTGTATTTATGTGAAAGCAGATAGGGCCGGCGGGAATGTTACAAAGATTGAATATAGTGATATGGACGGTAATGAAGTATTAATAAAAGGAAAATCGGATTGTGAGGAAATAAAAACTTTTTGCACTTCAGGTCAAATTTATGATTTAGTTCCTTTGAAAGATTCAAAACCTGATGGATATAAACGGCACATGTGGAGAAAAGTTGACGGAAAGCTTAAATTATATGACTATACTGATTACGTTACTTCAAATTATTCGCTTGGAAAAAAAGACCCATATCAGGAAAGTACCGTCTCTGTTGAAAGATATATGATCAAGCTGAACGATGACAAATATTACGATATTAACAAAAAGAATGTTACTACTTATATAAAACCATTTCTGTTATTGTGCTCTGATTTTAAAGATCAATATAAAGGTGATTTTAGTGCCGATAAAGAACAATTTGAGGAAATGATTAAACTTTATAATCTATTATGCAATTAATGATTTGTTTACCTGATCTTTACTGAGTCCGTTCATGATAAATAGATGTTCAAATAAAAAGATATTATTAAATTAGCAGCATGTTCATAGAAATAATAACCCCCGACAAAAAAATATTCTCAGGAGAAGTGAGTTTAGCGCAATTTCCAGGAACTGACGGATCGTTTGAAGTGCTGAATAATCATGCTCCTATTATTTCTACTCTTGCAAAGGGAAAAATTAAAATTATCGATTCCGAAAAGCAGACACAGTTTTTCGAAATAAAAAGTGGCGTTGTTGAGATTCAGAAAAACAAAATTATTGTTCTGGCGGAGTAAATTCAAATTACGATTTACGATTCAATGTCGTTTAGTTAAGGACTCCGAAGGAGTCAAATAATAATAACCACGGGTATAACCCGTGGAAAATAACCGATCTGTGAAAATGAACCCTGAAAAGGGTTCAATATTTCTTCTTAAATAAACGACATTGATTTACGATTTCAGATTTTCTATATTTTACCATTTCCTACTCCCTATTTCATTAGTGAATAATAACGCTGCGAAGCAGCAAATGACTTTTTATAATACAGAATGATTTTTTCTCTGTGCACCTCTGTGGAAAACTCTGTGATCTCTGTGTTAAAAAAGTGTACAAACAAATTGGTTTGCGATTAACGATCAACGAATGATAATCTCAGATTCCTTACAGCAGCAGTAACCTATTCGCATCCTGCTTCACAAAAACAAAAAGCAACATTGTAAATGTCCAGAGAGAAGATCCTCCGTAGCTAATGAAAGGCAGCGGTATTCCAATAACCGGGGCAAGTCCTACGGTCATTGCAATATTGATAGTGAAATGAAAAAATAATATGGAAGCTACACCATATCCGTATATTCGCGCATAAACGGATCGTTGCCGTTCAGCCATCATTATTATGCGAATAAAAAGCCATAGAAAAAGCACTACAACAAGCGTGCTTCCCGCAAAACCCCATTCTTCACCCACTGTACAAAAAATAAAATCGGTGCTTTGTTCCGGAACGAAATCAAATTTTGTTTGTGTACCATCCAGAAATCCCTTGCCCCAGAAACCACCGGAACCAATTGCAATTTTCGACTGGTTTACATTATAGCCTACCCCTTTTAAATCGGAGACTTTCCCGATTAAAACATCTATCCTGTCCTTCTGGTGTGGTTCCAGAACTTTTTCATAAACATAATCAACTGAAAAAACAAAACCTGCTGTCAGTATTAACAGAAAAACAAGTGACAGAATTTCTTTTCTTTTTTTGCGGATGTATAAAAAAAGCACAAGCGCTATAAACCCAATTCCTCCTATTATTATAAATTTATCGATAAGCAAGGCAAGAAAGAAAAGCATAATAATGAAAAGCCCTATGATTAGAACATTCCCGGAAAGTCCTTCCCTGTACAGAACGAAAATAAATGCCACATAAACAATTGCAGAGCCGGTATCATTCTGAAGCATTATAAGTGCGGCGGGTAATCCAAGAATTAGAATTGTAATAAATTTTGTTCTGATATCCTGTATCCTGATATTCGTAGTGCTAAGATATTTCGCCACCGCCAGGCACGATGCAAATTTAGCGAATTCGGAAGGCTGCAGCTTAAAGCTTCCCAGCTGAAACCATGATTTTGAACCAGAAGTAACGCTTCCGAAAAGCAAAACAGCTATTAACAGAATAATAATTCCTGCATAGAAAAAATACGAAAATGCAGGAAAAAATTTTATGTCGGTCATCATGACGATCAGGGCTATTATTATGGCACAGGCAATCCAAATCATTTGCTTGCCGTAACTTTGAGTGAAATCGAAGATTTCGGAATGTTCGTCATCGTATACAGCAGAATAAATATTCAGCCATCCTATCAGCACCAGGGCAACGTACAACCCAATTGTGATCCAGTCAATGTTTTGAAATATGTTCCTTTGTTCGCGCATCAGTAAACTACTTTTCCTTCCTTCATTTGTTTTTCAAGATCGGTGCGTTCCACTTTTCCGTTAAGATATTTTCCACCATAAGGCTGGCAATGGGAACAGCCCAGGTTGCGCCCCATCCTCCATTTTCAACCACAACAGAAACAACGATTTTGGGATTATCCAGCGGTCCTATCAATATAAATATAGAATGGTCTTCTCCCTGCGGGTTTTGCGCCGTACCTGTTTTTCCTGCCAGTTCAATGTCTTTGATTATTGCTCCTGTACCTGTTCCTGCTTCAACTACCTGGTGCATGCCTTCCAATATAATGGAAAAATATTTTTCATCAACATCGGTCAATTGTTTTGTGATATATTTTTCATCCAGTGTTTTGTTTTCTCCGACTCCTTTCACAATATGAGGAATATAATAGAAACCTTTATTTGCAAGTATTGCCGTAAAATTTGCCATTTGAAGCGGCGTAGCTAAAACTTCACCCTGACCGATTCCGATAGAAATAATGGAAAGCGCTTTCCATTTATTATATCCGTGAAGTTTGTCATAATGTTCTGCTGTAGGCAAATTTCCTGATTGTTCTCCCCACATGTCATCATCGAATTTTTCCCCAAAACCAAAACTCATTGCCATTTTGCGCCAATTCAGAAAAGCTTCTCGGGTACTTTTAAATCCTGATTTATCAATAATCGCTTTAAAAGTATAGCTGTAGTAAGAGTTGCATGAATACTGTACGGATGATGATAAATTGCATGGTGCAGGATGCGGGTGGCATTTAACATTTATGCTTCCCATATGAAAACCCAGGCTGCACGGAAAACGTGTGTCATCATTAACTACCCCCAATTGCTGGCTTATCAGCGCGTTCAGTATTTTAAATGTTGAACCGGGAGGATACTGGGCCATAAGCGCCCTGTTGAATAGCGGCTTTGCTTTGATATCGGAAAGCAGTTTCATGTAATTCGCAGAACGGTCGCGCACAGCCAGAAGGTTCGGGTCGTATGCCGGACTTGAAACAAGAGCAAGAATTTCTCCGGTGGATGGTTCAATAGCTACAATGCTACCGCGTTTATTGGCCATAAGTTCTTCGCCGTATGCCTGTAAATCTGCATCAAGCGTACAGTACAGATCTTGCCCTGCTTTTGAAACCGTGTCGTAAAGGCCATTCTGGAAACTGCCTTTTTCGCGGTTAAACGCATCGACCATGATGATTTTGACACCTTTTTTCCCGCGCAATTCTTTTTCGTAGCTTTTCTCGATACCGCTGATACCAACATAATCGCCGGGCCTGTAATAACTGTCTTTCTCTATCATTTCAGGGCTGGCCTCGCCAATGTATCCCAGAGTATGTGCCGCGATTGACAGCGGATATTTGCGCACCGTGCGGGGCTGCACATAGAATCCCGGAAATTTATACAATTTTTCCTGGATGAATCCGTATGTTTCTTTTGAAATTTCGTGCTCGAAAATTGACGGAGCATACATCGAATACTTACGTGCCTTCTTCAGTTGCGCTTCATATTCTTCATGAGTAATGTCAAGAAGCTTGCAAAGTTCTGCTGTATCAACATCGTTAACATGCTGTGGTGTTACCATCAGGTCGTAAGTGGCCTCATTGTATACAAGTATTTTTCCATTACGGTCGTATACAAGTCCGCGGGCAGGAAATTCTGTAATGGGTCGCAAAGCATTGCTGTTTGCTGAAATTTTGTAACTGTCGTCAATGAGCTGAAGAAAAAAAAGTCTGCATATAAAAATAAACCCCACAATTAATATGGAAATGTTTATTATATATTTTCTGTTGCTGTATGCGGCTTTCATTGACACAGAAGTCATAAAAAAATGATTTGCAAAATTAATCAGACTGCAGCAATTGAGGAATTTTTAACCGGCTTAATTATCAATATTTATAAACAGATTTTTTTTTCTCAGGATGATATTTCATACTTTTGGAAACCTTTTGTACGGTTAAAAATAAGATTATTTGTCATTCATAGTGAAACGATGAATCTATTTAAAAGACGCTTCACTTCCTTCAGCGTGACAGACAGGGAAAATGACTTAACCGCACATAAGGCTTTTGAAAACATCTTCCTGGCTATGGTACGCTTATTACTTTTGATTCTTTTATTTTTTGTATTCACTTGCTGCCATCAGCAAAAGGAAGCATTGCAGAATGATTGCTGCAAGAGCCGCCTGAAAAAGCCTTGCCTGTCGGCAGGCAGGAATTTTGAAAATTATTCATCCCGAAAACTGGGAAAAGAATTTCAGAGAATGAAGAAAGATGCGGATAAATG
>JAZDMF010000197.1:0-31004 GCA_043801235.1 Bacteroidota bacterium
GCTTTCAGCTTCAAGCTCGATAACATTTACGGGAATTATTATATTCATTTTAATTGGATTTAATATTACAATATTATTTCTTTATTAAAAAAAAAGCCCCGAAAGGGGCTATATAAAAGGTATTTTTGTTTTTACTGTCCGGTTATTACCTTTGCATCTGATACAGGGATGCGGGTTCCATCCTTAAATGAGACCACAAATGCCCCAACACCTGTTCTGGCTTTAAAGCTGTTGGCATACTGCCTGGCTGAAGCATACGTATAAAAAGAACCTATAGCATACTTGTACGATCCCTGGTAGGCATCAACATAAATTTCATCAGTAATATTGTACATGCTTTCAAAATACGATTTGGAATCGGCATTTGCCATCGAACCAATCTGAACCCTGTATATTACTCCACCAATAGGAGATGTAATTTCATTAAGGTTTACAGTAGTGTTATTGGTAGTATTGGTGTTGGTTGTATTATTTGTGTTATTGGTATTGTTCGTATTATTAGTGTTGTTCAGATTTTGATTTTGATTCTGGTTCTGATTCTGATTATTATTCGCAATACTCTGATAATATGCATTGGACTGCTGTGTTACCAGGCTATCATTAACATCAGATACGGTAAAAGAAGAATCCCTGTCCACAGCAAGCAATCCTGCCATAATAAGTGAATCCTGAACAAATTTTTCTTCAATCATTTTGGGGGTGAGGGTAACACCGAATTCATCAACAACTTTGCCTTCAAGGGTATTGGGTTCTTTATCCAGATAATTCGGAACACCGTCTTTATCATCATCAAGCGGGCATCCTTTCGAGTCGACCTTAACACCGGTAGGAGTATCAGGACATTCGTCTTCGTTGTCTTTTACCTTATCGCCATCAGAATCAATTTTGTTAAGTTTTTTAAAATCAACATCTTTGTAGTATTTATTATCAATTTTGCTTTTGGCTTTTCCGCCAAGGTTGTATTGCAGAGTAACATATGTATATAAAAATCCGTCATTATGTTTTGAGAAAAATTTAAATTTATCGGTTTTCTGGTAACTCAGATTGTCTATTGCATCTGTTTTTGTAAAATAATATATGGAAGAAATATTCGCTTCCAGTTTATCAGAGAATTTGAAATTTAAACCCCCGCCGCCTGAAATTGTAAGTGAGTTATGAGTGTATTTATTATTGCTGTCCAGTTTTGTTTCAAAACTATAATCCCGTTGAAGCGTATCACCGTTTTGGGGATTTTCCCAGTCAAAAGCCTGGTCGCGCATGGTACCATCGGGCCAGTAATAATAAAGCCTCCAGTCTTTGTCAAGAAGGTCACCGTGGGCTTCAAAAGTCATATATCCGAAACCGCAGGTAAGGAAAGGGGCAAAACGGGATTTGCTGTTAATCAGAAATCCGTTATCAATATGGAGCGTAATACCGAGGTTTCCCTGAAAAACATCTGATTTGAAATTCATGTGGCGTGTAGGCCTGTTGTCTATTTCTGAAAGTGTGCCTGTTAGAGCGTTGAGGGAAATTCCCAAAGCTTTTCCTATGCGCTGTTCAACACTGAATGCGTAACCCCTGTTGAACATACCTACCTGGGCAATTTCGCTGTCGTACGTGCCAATGTCACCAAAAAATGTCATGATTCCTGTGCCGGCACTGATTGACGGAAGGCGGTATTTATTATACGTGGAATCCTGTATATCCGCAGTGGTTTGGCTGATAGCTGTGGTTCTTATCAGAAAAGCAGCTATAAAAAAGAGTATATATTTTTTCTGCATAAAATGATTATGAGATAAAAACATGTTTCGAATTAAACCAGTAAAGTTACAAATAATTTATTAACTGACAAAATTATTTTAAAAATTAGGTGTAAGCGAATATTTATTATAAAATTCCTCAATATGTTTTACAGCATCATCGGCTTTATCTACAAGAATAAAAAGATCTAGGTCTTTCTGGCTGATGCATCCCTCTGCCAGCACCTTTTTATTGATCCAGTCCATCATACCCTTCCAGTATTCTTTACCCACCATCACAATAGGAAAGCGGGCAATTTTCCGGGTCTGTATCAATGTCACCGCTTCAAAGAACTCATCGAAGGTTCCAAATCCGCCGGGCAAAACAATAAAGCCCTGCGAATATTTCATGAACATCACCTTACGGATGAAAAAGTAATAAAAAGTAAGCAGTTTGTCATGATCAATATAATGATTCGGTTCCTGTTCAAATGGCAGGTTAATATTCAATCCTACTGATTTCCCGCCGGCCATTTTAGCGCCTTTATTCGCTGCTTCCATAATACCGGGGCCTCCGCCGGTAATTACACCAAAACCGGCTTTTGAAATTTTATAGGCAATTTCCTGTGCCAGTTTGCAATACTTATGTTCAAGACTTGTACGGGCAGAACCAAAAATGGTTACACAGGGGCCAATAATAGCAAGTTTCTCAAAACCTTCAACAAACTCGGCCATGATTTTAAAAATCTGCCATGAGTCGGATGATTTTACCTCTGCCCAGTCTTTCTGATACAAAGCTTCCCTGATCTTTTCCTCTTCGCTGAAACCGGGATCTTTCATTTTATAATCTGTCATAATAAATAATATTTACAAATTGTAAATATACAACAGAATTTTCCAAATGTCAATTTTGTTTTTCAATAAGAAGGGATTTTAAAAACTGCCCTGTAAAACTATCCGGAAATTGTGAAATCTCTTCGGGCGTTCCTTCAGCAACAATCATACCTCCCCTTTCGCCGCCTTCCGGCCCGAGATCGATAATGTGATCGGCCACTTTTATTACTTCCATATTATGCTCGGTTACAATAACCGTATTTCCTTTACCAACCAGTTTATTCAGTACATCGAGCAGAACACGCACATCTTCAAAATGCAACCCGGTAGTAGGTTCATCGAGTATGTACAAAGTCTTCCCTGTATCTTTTCTTGAAAGTTCAGCGGCAAGTTTCACGCGTTGCGCCTCGCCACCCGACAATGTTGTAGATGGCTGTCCGAAAGTGATATAGCCTAAACCCACATCTTTTATGGTTTTTATTTTCTGGATGATGGATGGAATATTTTCAAAAAAATCAAGCGCATGGCTGATATCCATATTTAGAACATCGTTAATTGATCTTGCCTTATAGCGTATTTCAAGGGTTTCCCTGTTGTATCGTTTTCCACTGCAACTATCACATTCAACATAAACATCCGGAAGAAAATTCATTTCAATGGTTTTTACACCTGCCCCCTGGCATACCTCGCAGCGCCCTCCCTTTACATTGAATGAAAAACGCCCCGGCAGATACCCCCTGATTTTTGATTCGGGCAATTGCGCATATAATTTTCTCACATCATCAAAAACGCCAATGTATGTTGCAGGATTTGATCGTGGAGTACGCCCTATAGGTGACTGATCAACTTCTATAACCTTGTCGATATTATTAATTCCTTCAATAGTATCGTATGGTAAGGGACGAATGGTGGAATGGTAAAAATGATTACTAAGCACCGGATACAGCGTTTCATTTATGAGCGATGATTTTCCGCTGCCCGATACGCCGGTGATACAAATAAATTTGCCTAACGGAATTTCAAGTGATACATTTTTCAGATTGTTGCCTTTTGCTCCTTTCAGCACCATAGTTTTTCCAGATCCTTTTCTTCGGTTCAAAGGAATGGAAATTTCTCTCTTTCCAGACAAATACTGACATGTGAGTGTGCTGCAATCCTTCAGATCATCTGGTTTCCCCTGGGCCACGATTTTTCCGCCATGAATACCTGCACCGGGGCCAATATCCACTACATAATCGGCAGAAAGAATGGTTTCCTTATCATGTTCAACTACGATAACGGAATTCCCGAGATCGCGCAGTTCCTTCAATGCTTTTATCAAACGGATGTTATCGCGCTGATGAAGGCCAATGCTGGGTTCGTCAAGAATGTAGAGCACTCCTACAAGCTGAGAACCAATTTGCGTAGCGAGGCGTATTCGCTGCGATTCACCGCCCGACAGTGACCTTGCCGACCTGTCAAGCGTGAGATAATCGAGGCCTACATTTAATAAAAAATCCGTGCGTTTTGAAATTTCGTGCAAAAGTTCCGATGCTATTTTTGTTTTTCTTTTATCGAGGAAATTCCCTGCACTCTTTATCCATTCCTTAAAAAGCCTGATATCCATAGCTGCAAGGTCGGCAATACTTTTTTCACCGATTCTGAAATGCAATGATTCTTTTTTCAGCCTGTTCCCATTGCATAGCGGGCATTTTACCTCGTCCATAAAACCGTATGCCCATTTTTTTACGGAGCGGGCAACTGTATCCTGATACTGACTGAAAATGAAACTGGCAATGCCTTCAAAGTTCAGGGAATATGTTGCTTCAACTCCGTAATTATCGGCTTTTACTTTAAAAACTTCATCGGAACCGTAAAGAATTACATCAAGAGCATGGTCGGGAATTTCATCAACAGGTGTGTCAAGAGTAAAATCATATTTGTGGCCTATAGCTTCCAATTGACGGACAATCCAGCGGTTCTTCATTTCACCAACCGGTATTATGCCACCCTGTTTTATAGATTTCTTCCTGTCAGGAATAATTTTATTTATATCCAGTTCAGTGATACTACCCAGTCCGTTGCATTTGGGACAGGCGCCATACGGAGAGTTGAAGGAAAAAGTATTGGGTTCCGGCTCGTTGTATGAAATTCCGGATGAAGGACACATAAGGAATTTGCTGTACTGATATACACTGCCATCCGAAACATCAAGCACCATCAGTATCCCTTTTCCGTGGCGCATGGAAAGCTGCAGTGATTCGGCAAGGCGAAACCTGTCGTTTTCATTGGCTTTTATCTTGTCAATTACAATTTCAATATCATGAATCTTATACCTGTCGACCTGAAGGCCAAATGTAATTTCCCTGACAACCCCGTCAATCCTCACTTTCAGAAAACCTTGTTTCCTGACCTGTTCAAAAAGCTCCCTGTAATGCCCTTTTCTGCCTTTAACCACAGGTGCAAGGAAGATCAATTCCCTGTCAGAAAATTTTTTCAGAATGACATCAAGTATCTGAACTTCGGTGTACTTCACCATTTTCTCATTTGTCAAATATGAATAAGCATCGGCAACACGGGCAAACAGCAACCTGAGGTAATCATATATTTCGGTAATAGTTCCTACAGTAGATCTTGGATTTTTCGATGTTGATTTCTGTTCAATTGAAATTACGGGACTCAGTCCTGTGATTTTATCAACATCAGGGCGCTCCAGATTACCAATAAAATGGCGTGCATACGCAGAATAGGTTTCCAGATAACGTCGCTGACCTTCGGCATATATTGTATCGAATGCAAGTGATGATTTTCCGCTTCCGCTCAAACCGGTAATAACAACGAATTTATTGCGGGGAATAACAACATCGATATTATTCAGGTTATGCACTCTTGCCCCAAACACTGAAATTGATTCGGAATCTTCCTGTGATAATGAAGTCAAATGCTTTTCATCACTTTTATGAGTACAATCAATCTCCATAATTGCAACCGGCGCCTGGTTTATTTGCTTAAGCTATCGGATAAAATGAAAGGTTCATCTTTGATGTCAGAGGTAAGAGAATCATAATTAATATAACCTTCTTTGGGTAGAGTTATGTAATATGTTTTTCCGGAAGCATTGTCGAGGGTTGATTTCCTTATCCACTGATTGAATTCCTTCAGAATTTTGTAATTCAGCTTGTAATTTTCGGCAAATCCCACAAGGTTTTTAACTGATGAATCAACTTCAACAGTATATGTGGGAATAGGAGGATACATATCTATCAGGCGTAAGTAAAATCCGTAATCTTTTGGATTGCTCATTATAAGCTTAAGGGCAATGATACGGTATACATAGCGGGCTGTTTCATTATTCAGATAAAGGTCATAGTAACTTGTTGCTTTTTGCAGTTCAATTGATTTAGAAAGCGAACCTGTCCCTACATTGTATGATGCGGCTGCCATGGTCCAGCTTTTGTACTTAACATATGCTTCTTTTATATATTTGCATGCGGCAAGAGTAGATTTCTCAACATTATATCTTTCATCAATATTTTCGTTGACTTCAAGTCCGTATTGTATTGCACTTTCCTTTATAAATTGCCACATTCCTGCGGCACCAGCTGGTGAAACAAGGTTGTTCGTAAGCCCGCTTTCAGCGACTGCTAGAAATTTAAAATCATCAGGAATACCGTTCAGCTTTAAGATAGGTTCTATCACCGGAAACCACCGGTATGCTTTTTTCAAAAGCAAAATGGTTTGCGACTGCCAGTATGTATTCACAAGTAACTCACGGTCTATTCCTTCCCTTACATCAAACCGGTTCGTTTCCACTTTTTCACCGGCAAACTCAATAGAATCGGGTATTTCGACAGCAAATATTTTATAGTTTTTATAAAAAGCTTTCTGATAATCTGTATCGCTGTCGGGTTTGTTGGTTGAATAATTAAAGAAGACCATCAGTAAAACTATGGCAGCTACAAAAGAAAATGCTATCAGTATTTTTTTATAAATCATAAGGTTCTTTTTGTATTTCGGTTTGCAATGATAAATAATGCCACGAATAGGAATAAGAAATACAAACCGTAAATCGCAATATGAAAATAATTCCAGTTATCAATAAAATTTATTGCCACAACAGCAAGTATCAGAGAAACAAAAGAAACAGCAGAGTATACATATGCCACCTGAGTGTCGGAAAAACCGAGGTATGATAAATGATGGGTTGTATGATCTTTCCCACCTATAAAAGGTGACTTTCCTTTAGAAATACGTTTAATCACAACGGTGGTGGTATCGATGATCGGAATACAAAAAACAAGAACGGCAGTAATTACTTGTTTTGACCATATTTTAACCCCATAACTGTCCGGATAATTCCAAAGATAAATAATTCCGATGGCGGCAAGGAAAGCACCCAGGAACTGGCTTCCCGTGTCTCCCATGTATATCGTTGACGGATGCCAGTTAAAACGAAGGAAACCAATTAATGCAGCAAAAACACCCAGAAGAATAAAAATATCCGGGTTCCGGAAATCTTCAATAATGAATAAATTTATTATAATGGTAGCCAGAACAAAAACTGAAACCAAAGTGGTGATTGCATCCATGTTATCGAGCATGTTCACCGAATTCATTATTCCCACAACCCAAAATATTGTTATAAAATAATTGAGCCATTCGTATTCGAAAATATGGATGTATATGTTTGTTGATATTAAAATAACCCCGCAGGATATCTGGGTAAAAAGTTTGATAAGGGGTTTGGTATTGTATGCATCGTCGAACAACCCCATCAGGAATCCCAGGGTGGATGCGAACAGAACTCCTATGAACTGAAGGTTTAGAAAATACTGGCTGCGGTCGACAAAAAATGAATAGGCAATAATAGATAGCAGAAAAATGATGTAGAAAGAAATCCCGCCGATGGCAGGCTTTGACTGTGAACTCCAGCGGATAACCATTTCTTCCTTGTTACGGATACCCAGGGTTCTGATGAACTTGATAAAAAGTGAGTTTATCAGAAAAGAAAAAACCAGGCAGGCAGCAAAGAAAATGACATACTCTAAAATTTGCATGTTTGTCATTGGTAATTTTTAGAGTTTGCAAAGATAAGAATAAAATACTTTAAAAAGGCGAGATTAATTCATTAAATAAAGGGGATTTGTTGTCTTTTTCGGAAATGACCGGATTTGTGATATTCCAGTCAATGTTCAGGTAGGGATCATCCCAGCGAACAGACCCTTCCGAGTCCTTATTATATATCTGGGAGCATTTGTAAATGAATATTGTATTATCTTCAAGGGTAAGAAAGCCATGGGCAAAACCCGGGGGTATCCATAACATTGTTTTATTTTGTCCGGATAAATTTATGCTGAAATATTTCCCGTAGAAGGTAGATTTTTTTCTGATATCAACCACAACATCAAGGGCCGCTCCCTGTATAACACTTACCAGTTTTCCCTGCTCAAACGGAGGGCGCTGATAATGCAATCCCCTGAGGGTTCCTTTAGTCGACAAGGACTGGTTATCCTGGACAAAATTCACATCAAAGCCTAAAGCCTGTAATTTTATTTTATTGTACGATTCAAAAAAATAGCCCCTGCTGTCGTAAAACACCTGTGGCTGGATGACAAGCAGACCGGGTATTTCAAACTGTTTTATTTCCATAATTCAGGTCAACTTCTGCGGAAGACTTTTTTCAAGATAAAATCGGAAATTCTGTCGAGCAGGAATTTCTTTTTTTGAGGATGCAGGTGATCATCATCGTAATACCCGTACCCGTAGCCATATGCATACCCGTACCCATAACCGTAGCCGGAACCATAACCGGGACCATATGAATATCCCTTGCCATAATTATACCCTGAATATTGCGGTTCTACTGCATTCAGAACAATGGCAAGCTTTTTCAAACCACTTTCTTTAATCAGGCGGTCGACATTCTGGACAAATATTCTTTTAGAATGGTTTGCCTTGAAAACATAAATAGGATAATCAGCAAGAAGCATATTCCGCATACCATCGGTCACCAAACCAATCGGAGGATTGTCAATAAGTACATAATCATAATTTGCCTTTAAATATTCCAGCATTTGTTCCATTCGCTTATTAAGCATTAACTCCGATGGATTAGGCGGAACAGGTCCTGCCGTAAGAAAGTCAAGATTCTCAACAGTACTTTGCTGTATGCATTCTCCCTCATTATTCATCCCCATCAGTATGGTGCTTACACCCCTTTTGTTTTCCACTCCAAAACCATGATGAATCTTAGGTTTCCGAAGGTCAAGGTCTACAACAATTACTTTTTTCTCCGAGAAGGCAATCACACCGGCAAGATTGATAGTAATAAAAGTTTTGCCTTCCCCCGAAATTGTTGAAGTAACTGCAATGATCTTAGATCCTGGAGTATTATCAATAAACTGCAGATTGGTCCGGATTGATCGCAGAGCTTCTGCAATCAGTGATTTGGGGTGCTGGTCAACGATAAGCTGGGAAACCGGAATGTCTTTTCTGTACTTGGGAATGATACCCAGAATGGGAGTTTCTGTGTACTTAATAATATCGTTGACATTCGTAATTTCATTGAAGAACAAATACCTTACAAGTATCAAACCCATGCTGATAAGCAGAGCAAAAACCACGCTTCCGAAAAAAATCAGGCGGCGGCGAGGAGAAATGGGATCACTGGGAACAGAACTTTTCTCAAGAACAGCAATTTCAGAAACATATCCGGCTTTTGAAATCTGGTACTCAGCTTTCTTTTCTATCAGCTTGTTATAAAACTGTTCGTTGATGGTGTACATACGCTGAAGCCGGCTAAATTCAAGCGCATTATATTTATCTTTTGAAGAAAAAGCGGTATTTTTATATGCATCAAGATATTTATTTATTGTGGCCTTTCTTGCAGTCAGGTTAGTTTTAATGGTAGTGATGCATTCGGTTAAAAGTTTTTTCTGTATTTCAATCTGATAATTTATTTCTTCAATCTGTCCGCTGTTTTTAGTTACCTGATAAAGCAGCTTTTCTTTTTTCAGAAGCAGTTCCTGCAGGGATTCCAGAAAATTCGAAACGGAACCTTCAAATTCGCTGCCTGCAATAGTGGCAATCATTTTATAAATATCCAGATCCTTTTCTTTAATACTGTTTTCAACCTGTGTGAGCAGGTTTTCCTGTAATTCCAGTTCTATCAGCTGATCGTCGAAATCATTTACCCGTGAGTATACACTCGGCAATGGCTCCATCTGAGAGGAATCAAGTTTATTCACCTTCCTGAAATTGTCAAGATCCATTTCCGATTTGAACAAAGTGTCATAAACCTGCTGCAATTGTTTATCAATAAACGTAAGAACACTGTTGGCGCTTTCCGCTTTTTTCTCAACGCCATACGTTTTATAATCATCAACAATGGCATTTACTATGTCTGCTGCTTTCTGAGCATTCCTGTCTTTAAAAGAAATCTGCAAGGTTTTGGCAGCTTCGCTGATAGTGGTGATTGTAAGTTGGGATGCATATGTGGATATGATATAATTGGGATTGTTAATAATGAAATAATAGGAATTCTGATTCAGCAATCCTTTTTTAAATTCAATTTTTTCGGTATCCGTTATTTTCAGTTTTATATCAGCTTCCGGAATAACCGCATCCGCAGTAATGGAAAACTCGCTGGTATACTTTGGAGAACTGCCCAATGTATATGAAAGTTCATATGAATCCTGAGAAATAAAATTTACATATATGGGGGTTCCGTAAATAGCAGGGTTCTTAACCTCGGCAGTAATTTCAAAA
Source organism: Bacteroidota bacterium (assembly GCA_043801235.1). Classification (GTDB taxonomy): domain Bacteria; phylum Bacteroidota; class Bacteroidia; order Bacteroidales; family CG2-30-32-10; genus DAOQAK01. The sequence goes on from JAZDMF010000197.1 coordinate 10,299, forward strand.
GGAGCAGTTTTATACTGCTCGGACGATAATATTCTGCCCTCCTGGAAATAACTGATATCCAAAGGCAGGGAAGCCAATGCACGTTCCAGGAAAACAGGGGAACTGATAAGCTCCCTTGCTTTTTCCATATCGCTCTGCTGTTCAAGCCCCATGCTCTCCGTTCCCAATATCTTATTTATATTTTCTTCGTTTGAGTTTATCTGCAGGGTGGCGCTTGTCTGATATACAGGATAGGTATACCTGAGATACATGTATTGTCCGAGTATGGCTATGGCCAGAAAAAAAATAATATAAAGAAAACTGCGCTTGGCAATATGAACAAACAATTTAATGTCAAGCTCGTCATTTATACCCGATATTCTTTTTGTAGTAGCCATTGATTTTATTTAACAGTTTGGGCAATAAGAAGTATAAATGAAGCCAGTGATAAATATGGAGTTACTGCTGCCAAAAACTTCTCGGGGTACCTGTTCCGGGGCTGTACATATATAATATCATTTGCCTGCAGCACAAGATCGGCCTTTTTCATTCCATCAAGAGTTGAGAGATCGATCAGATAAATTTGCGGGTCTTTCAGGTTGCCACGTATAAGTTTTATTTTAAATGCTTTTCCGTCAGAAATACCTCCAGCCTGGGCAATGGCTTCAAACAAGGTTGTATTCTCTTTTTCCAATGTCAGTACTGATGATGTACCGCCTTCTCCGCCCATGAACAAAATCACTTTACTGTTGGTTACTTTAAGCTGCACAAAAGGTTCGTTATAAAATTTCGAATAACTATTTTCAAGAAATTTTTCTGCTTCCCTCAGTGTCATCCCGCTCATTTTTACTCTCCCGAGAATAGGAAGTTTTACCATTCCATCATATTCCACCGTATATTCTCCTCCTGCGTTGGCCATGGTTATTGCAGCACCGGAAACAGGGTTGATGAGATTTTCACCGTTATTCGTAGCAATAGTAAATGAAATTTTATCATCGGGAGCAATTTTATACTGCTGCGTATCCTGTGTTGCAGGAAATTCCGCATATTTGAAATCTCTACCTGTTCGCAGCATCTGGCTGGGAGAAAATATTTTACACGAAGACAGGAATAGTGCTATGATAAGAAAAGGGAAATATTTTTTCATTTTATATGCAATAGTCAACAAAAGTATAAAATTTCCATTAACTATTTTTATACGGAACTAATAAGGTAATTGTTTCAATAAACGATTGTATAGGTTCCTTGTATCGTTAACAAGCCGCATATAATGAAATTTTTCTTTCACAAACGCCCAACCCTGCTGTGAAAGTTCATTGCGAAGGTCGGCCGATTCAATAATTTTATTCAGGTTCTGGGCAAAAGCATGGACTTCGTTATTGGGTGAAAGCAACGCTGTTTTGCCAGGGATCACAACATTTTCAATTCCGCCGACATTTGTTGCAACGATAGGTTTATTTCCGGCCTGGGCTTCAATAAGACTTACCGGCGTTCCTTCGTTTAGCGATGTCATGCAAACCACATCAATACCGGCAATCACCTTATCAATTTCCTTTATCCATGAAGTGAATGTTATTAAACTTGTAAAAGAACCGGAAATATTTTCAGTGAAAGACAATCCCAACTTTGCTGCTTTATTCATCAAATCCTTTTTGCATTCGCCATCGCCGACTATGAAAATCCGGATTTTTTTTGAAGTTTTTGTTGAAACTTTTTTCACTGCATCCAGGAAAAGCTCATGATTTTTTACCGGAACAATACGCCCTATGATAGCCACTGCAATTTCATCATCGCCAAGATTATATTGTTCACGGAAAATTCTTCTTTTTTCCTCATAATCCTGCTGAAATCTTTCAAGATCAAAACCCAGAGGAATTATTTTAATTTTTTCCTTACCGCAAATCCTGTACGTTGACGAAAGATCATTCTTCTGATTTTCGCTGAGCGCAATTATACAAGAACTTTTTTTTGCCAGATACCGTTCAATATTTTTATAAAATGCCGATAAATATTTATTGAAATACGCATCGAAAACATGACCGTGAAAAGTATGTACAATAACAGGAACTTTCATTTTGTATGCAGCATAACGCCCCAGTGTCCCGGCCTTTGAGGCGTGTGTATGTACAATATCAGGTTTGAATTCGCAAATAATTTTTTTGATTTTTCTGTAGGCCTTGTTATCGAGAACTGGGTTGAGCGACCTTCGCATTTCCGGGATGATCAAAGGTTCGATGCCAAGATTTTTTACAATATATTCTGAATTGCCTTCCGTTTCATCAATTGCACCGCCAATAAGCAAAGTCTCAAATTCCGGAGCCAGATATTTTGTCAGGTATGCCGCATTGTATGTCGGGCCACCAAGATTGAAACGGTTTATAATCCGCAAGACTTTTGGCATGTTTTTACTAATCGGAGGGCGAAGTTACTTATAAATTCCAAATTCCAATATCCAAGATCCAAATTCCAAGGAGTTTTTATTATTCTTTATGTCTTGGGATTTTGAATTTGGGACTTGGAATTTTGGACTTTTTACAAGAAGTATTTCTTCCACCAATACTGGAACACAGTAAGTCCCCATATACGTGCATGGGTATCTCCAGGATTACTGCTGAAAAACTTTTTTCTTATTTTTTCTATTTCCCCGAAATCAAAAATTCCCTGCTGCTTTACAAATTCTTCATCCAGCAGATCGTTAAATATCAGGGATTTTAATTCTTTACGGAACCATTTAATCAATGGAACTTCGAATCCGTGCTTCTTTCGTGTATAAAGTTCTGAAGGCAGAATATCGCGATAGGCATCACGCAGGATTTTCTTTCTTCCTTCCCAGTCAATCTTGTATCCTGAAGGCAATGAAAAAACAAAATTCACCAGTTCAAAATCCAGGAAGGGAGTACGGACTTCAAGCGAATTGGCCATCGACATCATATCCACTTTACTGAGCATATCATTCTGCAGAACCATGTGCATATCGGTGAATAACATATCGTTTATGCCTGATGAAGCATTAATGTTTTCAAGTATAAAAGACTTTCTTTTTGAATAAATGCTGGAATTACATTTCTTTAACATGAGTTTGCCAGCTTCATTTTCGTTTGCAAATGCGCACCAGCGCCAGTAACGGTCTTTTGCATTCAGTTTCATTCCTTCAGAGAAACGTCCGAGTTGCCTGATTTTATTGGAAAAAAGCCAGTTCCTTGATTGAGGAAGGTTTTTCCACAACGGATTTAACGCACCCACCATTTTTTCTTTTGCACCTGCATTCCTGATCATATATTCGGCCATATGCTTATTATAGCCAGCGAACATTTCATCGGCACCATCGCCAGAAAGAGCTACCGTTACCTGCGACCGTGTATGTTTGCTCAGAATATACACAGCCAGAGCTGAAGAATCAGCAAAAGGTTCATCGGTATAATCGAGCACATCATAAAGCACAGAAAAAATATCATCATTCGCCAAAGAAAAAACCGTATGATTGGTTTTGAATTTTTCTGCAACAAGCCTTGCATAATGAGTCTCATCAAACATAGGCTCATCTTTGTATCCGATAGAAAATGTATTCAACCTGTCCGAATACTTTGACGCAAGTGCAACAATAACAGAGGAATCAATGCCTCCGCTCAGAAAAGCACCCAGGGGGACATCGCTTGTCAAACGTTTCTGCACTGAAGCTTCGAGCAAATTGCCTAGCGTTGTTTTTGCCTGGTCATAGGTGATTTTTTTTTCAGAAATATATATTTCGTCTTTAAAAGGAATCTTGTAATATTCTTTTGTCTGAATACCTCTGGCATTTACCTGCATAAAATTTCCGGGCGCAAGTTTTTTTACATTATTAAATATTGAAAAAGGAGCAGGAATATAATTAAACTGCAGATATTCGAATAATGAAACTTCATCAATCACTTTGGGGATTCCCAGTTTCAGCAGAGCTTTCATCTCCGATGCAAAAACCAGTTTTTCATCATCAAAATAATATAGCAGAGGTTTTATTCCCATCCTGTCGCGGGCAAGAAACAATGTTTTTTCATTATTATCATAAATGGCAAAAGCAAAAAAGCCATTGATCTTTTCAAGGAATGACGGGCCTTCTGTTATATATAAATAAAGTAATACTTCCGTATCACTGTTTGAGCGAAAGGTAATTCCTTTTTTCAGCAATTCGTTTTTATGTTCCCTGAAATTATAAAATTCCCCGTTATAAATTATTGTGTATCGCCCTGAAACATCCGTAAATGGCTGCGATGCAGCATTGGTAACATCTATTATAGAAAGGCGGGCATGGCCAAGTACTACATGATCATCAGAATATACTCCTGTATTATCCGGACCTCTTTTTGATAAAGTGCCAACAGCATCCTCAACTTTCTTTTTGAATGAAGAAGCATTTTCTTTAAAAGTATATATGCCTGCAATCCCGCACATTTTTATAGGTCATTTATCGCTTAGCGATGTCATTTATTGTCATTTGTCGCTGAGCGACGTTATTACTTGTCACTTATCGCTTCGCGATGTCATTAATAGTCAATTGTTGCTTCGCAACGTTATTTATTGTTATTCGGTTCTTATGTTTCAATAATGACCATAAATGACGTTCTGCGCCAGCAGAACAAATGACTTTTTTATTTCATTATATATGTATTACTTCTCCGTATGCAGCAGCAACCGCTTCCATGATGGCTTCCGACATGGTGGGATGAGGATGCACTGCATCGATAATTTTCCTTCCCGTTGTTTCCAGTTTTCTTGCAACAACAACTTCTGCGATCATCTCAGTAACATTTTCACCAATCAGATGCGCACCCAGCCATTCACCACTTTTAGCATCGAAGATAACTTTCACAAATCCTTCTTTATTGCCTGCAGCACTTGCCCTACCTGATGCTGAAAAGGGGAATTTTCCGGCTTTTATTTCATACCCTGCCTCAATAGCCTGTTTTTCTGTTATCCCAACTGAAGCAATCTCGGGACTTGTATAAGTGCATCCCGGAATATTTCCATAATCAAGGGGTTCGGGATTGTGTCCGACAATTTTTTCAGCACATATGATTCCCTCATGAGAAGCAACATGGGCGAGCGCAGGTCCATGAATAATATCACCAATGGCATAATAACCTTCAACATTTGTTTTGTAGAAATCATCAACAATCACTTTTCCTTTCTCGGTGATTATACTAATATCTTCCAATCCTATTCCTTCAATGTTTGTTGAAATACCCACTGCGGAAAAAACAATTTCAGCTTCAATAATTTCTTCACCTTTTTTTGCTTTTACTGCAACTTTGCATAAATCCCCTGATGAGTCTACTGATTCAACGGACGCATCGGTCATGACCTTCATTCCTGATTTTTTGAATGAACGCTCCAGCTGTTTTGAAACTTCTTCATCTTCCAGCGGAACAATATTCGGCAGGAGTTCAATCAATGTAACCTTAGTGCCAAGCGAATTGTAGAAATAAGCAAATTCAGATCCGATTGCACCCGAACCCACTACCACCAATGAAGCCGGTAGTTTGGGCAATGTCATGGCTTCACGATAACCAACAATCTTTTTGCCATCCTGTTTTAGATTTGGTAATTCACGTGAACGTGCGCCAGTAGCAATTATGATATGATTTGCTGAATATTCTGTTTTATTTCCGGAAGCATCCGTTACTTCGACAATTTTACCTGCTTTCACTTTTCCGAAACCCTGAATGACTTCAATATTATTTTTCCTGAAAAGATACTGAATTCCTTTGCTCATACCGTCAGCCACTCCACGGCTGCGTTTCACGATTGCATCAAAATCTGCTTTTATTTCTCCATTCAAATTAATACCATAATCCGCAGAATGCTTCAAGTAATTATAAACCTGAGCGCTCTTCATTAATGCTTTTGTGGGTATGCATCCCCAGTTTAAACAAATACCTCCGAGTTCGGCTCTTTCAACAACAGCAGTCTTCAGTCCGAGTTGCGAAGCTCTGATGGCAGCCACATAACCGCCCGGGCCGCTTCCGATAACTATCAGATCGAAATTCATGTTTATTCATTTTAAATTATTGCGAAAATAGCGAAAAAACATTATTATTCAGCTGCAAAACAATATTAGGTGCTGGCATTTAGTTTGTATTGAATACAGCACTATGATTTCAAAACCAAGTTATATTATTTCTATTTTCATTATTTGTAACTGCGCCATCATTCAAGCGCAAACAGCAAATTTAAAAATCAATCCCGACAGTCTTAATACCTGTTTTCTTGAATCGCTCATAAAAATAAAAATTGATAGCGTCAGGCTCAGCAACAATAAGAAAACACTGGCATATAACGACACTTTAAAAAAGGCTGCAGTCGATCAGATCAATTATGTAAAGAAGAAAAAGCAACTTACACATTTCCAGAATGACGTTAAAGAAAAGTATGACATATCAGACAGAGTTACTTATTATGGCCTGCAAAATACATACGTCGGAGAAAACCTAGCATATACGTATATTATCATGAAAATAAATAACAAGAAGGATGGCACATATACTAATACGACTTACAAAGATTTATCCGATGATATTGTAAAATTATGGGTTAAGTCAAAAGGGCACTTCAAAAATATACTTGATGAAGAATTCACTAAAACGGCTGTCGCAGTTAGTTATGATAAAAAGACGAAGATTGTTTATGCAGGGCAGGTTTTTTCTTCCGAATGATTCTATGAAGTATGAAGTTTAACATCTGCGATTAAACTTCCTGCAATACCTTTTATTAAACCAAGTAACTTTTCATCTTCATTGAATGATCCGCAAAATTGAAGTCCCACAGGCAGATTATTTTTCATTTTTCCTGCAGGAACAGTTATTGCAGGAAATCCAGCATACGTCCAGGGAAGATTCATTAGCGGACTGCCTGTTGATTTGATGCCTTCCGGCGGTAAAGTTAAGGTGGCAGGTGAAATCCACAGATCAATGTTTGATATATTTTTTAATGATTCCAGCTCCTGTCTTAACTGAAATCTTCCATTTCTCGCTGATTCAAGTTCCTGTTCGTTAACTTTCATTCCTGTTTCAATAATTTCTTTTGAATGAGAACAGTATAACGAAGAATATTTTTCAAACCAGTTTTTATGAACTTCAGTCATTTCGGCAGCAACCATTAAACGATGTATGCGGTTAATTTCATCAATATTTTCGAAAGTGTTTATTCTTTTAACAGAAATTCCTATTCCCTCCAGTATTTTAATTTGTTTTTCAAAAGCCACTAAAATTTCCGGTGATGCCTGTTCCAGATATTTTCCTTCGGGAACACCAATGACAATGGACTCTTTATGATATTCTCCTGCTGTTGCTGTATTCCATCTTTCACACAATATTGATGAAGCCAAAATGCATCCTTCTATATCCTGAGTAAAAAAACCAATATGATCTGCAGACTCAGAAAAAGGGATAACACCATCAGTTGCTATTCTTCCATAGCTTGGTTTAAAACCAATAATACCGCAATAAGCAGCGGGCCTGATAACAGAACCAATAGTCTGAGTTCCGAATGCAAAAGGTGCAAACCCGGCAGCAACGGCCGCAGCCGAACCGCTGCTCGAACCACCTGGTGTATAATTTATATTGTTTGGATTTTTTGTGGGACCCGGTTCAAAATATGCAAACTCTGTTGTGACAGTCTTTCCAAGGATAATTGCACCTGCATTTTTTAATCTGGTAACACAGGATGCTTCTTTTCCTTCAAACAATTCTGCGGGTAGCGAAGAACCACAACGTGTCTGAAATCCATCAGCACGAAAAATATCTTTGACACCGATTGGAATTCCAAAAAATAAAGGACGATTTTTTTTATCAGGATATTTTTCAAGAAGTTGCTTTGCCTCTTTTAACAATCGTTTTCGACGGTATTCTTCAGGCAATAGAGAAAGGATTTCAGGTTCAACATCATCGATCCTGTCGCATAAATAATTAATAAAAACAAATAAATCCATACTGCCATTTCGAAGATTGGCGGCAATTTCAGAAAGATTTAAAACTTTAGTAAACATTGTTATTACTTATTTCATGCAAAGTCGCGAAGACGCATGACAAGAAAATCAAAATAATTTTGAAATGTATTAATAATCAAAATTAAATCACACCTTCATTTTTAAGGTTTTCTATATCCTCCACAGTGTATCCCAGCATTTCAGAATAAATTTTCCTGTTGTGTTCACCAATATCCGGTGCAGGATTGCGGAACTTTTGCTCTTCAATTGTTGTCATTTTTATTGGATTTCCCGCAATTTTCACCGAACCTGCTTTTTTATCTTCTACTTCAACAATCATATTGCGTGAAAGCACCTGCCTGTTTTCCATCACTTTATCAATAGTATTGATCGGGCTGTAAGGAATCTGAATTTTTTCAAAAATCTCAAACCATTCTTGAGTATTATTCTGTATAATAATTTCTGCAAGGATCTGTTCAAGTTCTTTAACATTCTGTGTACGGAGGCCGTTCGTTTCAAACCGGGAATCTGTAATCAGGTCCTTTCTATTTACCGCATTGCAAAATGTTTCCCAAAGATTATCATTACCTAAAGCTATGACCAGGTAATTATCTTTTGCTTTGAATGCCTGGAAAGGTGTGATTGTAGGATGCCTGTTCCCAATAGGTTCCGGGGATTTTCCATCAACCTGATAACGTGCTAATGCATTTTCTAAAATAGACACCTGGCAATCGAGCATGGACACATCTATCTTTTGCCCTTCACCCGTAATTGTGCGCTGATAAAGCGCTGCATTGATTCCAATTGCTGTATATAAAGATGCGGTAATATCACCCAGCGACATTCCCACGCGTGTCGGCTGAGAATCGGGCCAACCTGTAATGCTCATGATTCCACCCATTGCCTGTGCAAGGATATCGTATGCGGGTTTCTGAGAATCGGGCCCTGAGTGACCGAAGCCTGATGAGGCAGCATAAATTATTCTTGGATTTATTTTTTTAAGATCATCATAACCCAGCCCCAGTTTTTCCATCGTTCCCGGACGGTAATTTTCGATGATCACATCAAACTTTTTTACCAGCTCTTTAAGAATATGTTTACCTTTTTCTTTTTTCAGGTTAAGCGAAATACTTTCTTTTCCACAGTTTATACTGACAAAATAAAGGCTTTGCTCATTTTTAAACGGTCCGAAAGCTCTCGCGTCGTCGCCGGTTGCGGGCATCTCTACTTTCAAAACATATGCCCCGAGGTCGTTCAATATCATGGTGCAGAATGGTCCTGCAAGAACTCGGGTAAGATCGAGGACTTTTATATTTTCTAAGGGTTTAGCCATAATGTAGTTTGGTTTTTATAAACAATGAATATCGAACACCGAATAATGCCATGCCTGCCGGCAGGCTGGAATGATGAAGTATAGTTCTTTGGAAATTTGAAATTCAGCATAGGTTATTTTATATTTAATTGGTATTTAGGTTCAATAATTTTGTGAAAATTTAAAATCATTCAACTCCTTCAGAGTTGCTGCTGGTTTTATATTATTGTTTTATTCATATTCAAGTCCTTCGGACTTGCTTTTATTATGTTAAATTGAAGACTAAAAATATCAAATGTCAAATTTGTATTTTTAAAATGCAATAAAAATTTAATTTTCCACTTTATTTAAAATTGCTAATGCAACTTTTTCAGCAGTGATTGGCATTGACTTTATTCTGATCCCAAGCGCATCATCAATAGCATTTGCAATCATGGGTGCTGCAGGCAGCATGGTGTGTTCACCAACACCACGGGCGCCATATGGTCCATCAGGTTGCGCAACTTCAACAATAATCGGGACTATTTCATCAGGAATATCAAGTGTTGTGGGAAGTTTGTAATCAGTAAAGTTCGGATTCAGCAATTTTCCGCGATCATCGAACCTCATATCTTCATATAAAACTGTCGCAAGACCCTGAACTATTCCGCCAACAATTTGTCCTTTCACTAAATCGGGATTAATGGCTTTACCGACATCAAGCGCTTCAACAACTTTAATCACTTTCATTTTACCTGTGTCCTTGTCGATTTCAAGCAGTAATGCAGCCGCTCCAACAGTGTAGTGAACATTAGGATGACCGCCCTGACTTGTTTCCGGATCGGCATTGGTTGAAGTAAATTCGGGCATAAACGTTCCGCGTCCATTAATGGGTCCGCCTTTGAATGTGCCGTCTTCCGTAATAATTCCATTGATAACAAAACTTTTCAGCGGAAGCTCCCAATCAGGCTTTGTTTTGCCTGCCTTGCCGTCAGGCAGGCATTTTACTTTTTCGTCCTCAAGATAAAGTTCATCTGCATTCAGTCCGAGAGCCCTTTCAACCAGCGTAAAAATCTGGTCGCGTGCATCAATAGCAGCCAGCTTTACGGCATTTCCGCAACCCCATGTAACATGAGAACCAACAGTTTGCCATTCATAAGGATTGCGATCTGTATCAGGGGTTTCAACGCGAATTTTATCCGGAGGAATTGACAACACTTCAGCTGCAACCTGCGCCATTACAGTTAGAAGTCCCTGTCCGATATCCATTCCAGAAATTAAAATATTTAAACTTGCATCCTCATTGAATTTTAAAAATGCTGAAGAGGACGCATTGGGCGGCATAGCAGGTGCTTTCCATAATAATGAAAATCCTTTTCCAAGAACTGTATTTGGATTTTTAGAAATTTCCTTTTTGCCCCATTCAATTTCTTTCGCAACTTTTTCAATACATTCAGCGAGTCCATTCGGATTCATGTGTGCACCATAGGCAAGTGTATCATCCTCCAATATTGCATTTCGTTTACGCAACTCAACAGCATCAATTCCCAGATGATTTGCAATGCGGTTCATATGAGATTCCAATCCGAATAAAAATTCAGAATAGCCAAAGCCCCTGTAGGCACCACCGGGAGGCAGATTTGTATAAATGCAATAAGAATCAATGGATAAATTGGGAACACGATAAGGACCGGTTGCTGATAAACCTACTGCATTCACTACATTCGCTCCATATTCAACATATGCACCGGCATCCCAGTATAGTTGATGATCGAGTGCGGTAATGGTTCCATCATTTTTTACACCTATCTTTAATTTTGCAACAACACCAAGTCTTTGATAGGTATTGTAAAATTCCTGTTCGCGCGACCAGAGAATTTTTACAGGAGATCCTTTCAGTTTTGTTGCCAGGGCTGCTGCAAGAATTTCCATTGTAACTCCTGCTTTCCCGCCAAAACCGCCTCCAACATATGGAGCAATAACTCTTACATCTTTATGTGTAAAACCCATGGCTGATAAAGCTTCAGCAAAAAGATTCCTTTGTGTGTTCGGAGATTGAGAAGATGCCCATACAGTCAAACGCCCAGAATAATCAACCTTTCCGATGGCTGAATGAAATTCGATGGCACAATGAGCATAACGCGGAACAAAATAAGTATCTTCAAGAACATAGTCTGCTTCAGCAAAACCTTTTTCCAAATCACCTTTTCTTGTTTTACGATAATGCGCAATATTTGTATCTGCTTTCGGGAAAAACCATGGAACATGCGGATAAGAGCCAAGATCGGGATGAAGTAAAGTCGTTCCGGGTTCAATAGCTTTCATCTGGTCAAGCACCTCCGGTAATTCTTCATATTCAACTTTCACAAGCTTCGCAGCACGCTTAGCCGTTTTTACATCACGAGCCACAACAGCAGCAATCTGTTCACCAATAAATCTCACTTTATCCTGTGCAAAAACAAAACGGTCCTTCATGTATAAGCCGAACTTGAAAGGAAAATCTTTTCCTGTAAAAACAGCAACTACTCCTTCTGTTTTTTCTGCTTCAGAAGTATCAATACTTTTAATGATTGCATGGGCTTTTGTGCTTTCCACTATCTGTGCAAAAAGCAAGGTAGGCCCGAAATCAATGTCATCAGCAAATACAGCTGCTCCTGTTACTTTCTCTTTACCATCAATTCTGGTAACTGATTTTCCAATAAATTTTAATTCATCCATTTTTGAATATTTCAATAGCAATTATTGTAATTTCATTTAGTAGGCAATATGCAGTACGCAATAAGCATCTTGAAAATTATTTTGATGCACTTTTAATATATTTTTTAGGATTTTCAATCATATGATTTAGTAATCGACCTATTTCTTCTGATTTCTCAGTCAAATCTTTTTCTATATTTTTATCAAAATATCCGCAATGATATGAAAAATCAATCCAAACTTGTGTTTCGCTATTTTCCATATCGGCATCCGTCATCTTAGAAATAAAATGAGCTTCGTATCGCCTTTTTCTGTAGCCTTCACCAATATTTGAACATACGGAACGTGATGAATGTCTTATTTGACCAGTTAACCCATATATTTCATCTTTCGGAAAACTCTTTGTAATATGAAATATTTCCATTGCTAATGCAAATGCTTTTTTATATACTGCCAAATCTTTAAAACTCATTTTCTTAAATTATTTTTTGACTACTGCTAATTGCATATTGCCTATTTGTCATATATTTTATTTCTTTTTATCAGATGAACAACTACAAACAGCATCTATTATCGGCATATAACCAGTGCAACGGCAAAGATTGCCCGCCAAAGCTTCCTTCACTTCCTCTTTTGTAGGATTTGGATTTTCATATAACAATTCTGTTGCTGAAATAATAAATCCTGGTGCGCAGAACCCACACTGAAATGAATTATTATTTAAAAATGCATGCTGCACAGGAGAAAGGTCATTCAATGACAAACCTTCTACGGTAGCAATTTCATGTCCATCAACCTCAACAGCTAAAATAAGGCAACTGCGCACACCTTTGCCATCAAGCAATACAGAGCAAGCGCCACAATCGCCCCTGTCGCAACCGCATTTGGGGCTTTTCATACCAAGGTTATTACGCAGCACGTCCAGCAGTACATCGCTGGCTTCCACCTCCAGTCTTCGTAATTCACCATTCAACTTAAATGTTATCTTTTCCATCTTTTAAAAATTTAAATCACTTCCTTAATACCTCTTTCAAACAACACTTTTATCATATGCATCCTGTATTCTTTTGTGGACCGAATATCTGTGATGGGAGTAATTTCTTCTTCAATAATTTTCTTACATTGATCAATCAATTCATCATTGATATCTTTTCCATTCAAGATGCTTTCAAGTTTATCCGATCTTTTAGGAACAGGCCCAACAGCACAAAAAGCAATTCTGAAACTTTTATCCGCATAACCGATAATCCCGATTCCAGCCTGCGCAAGGTCTTCACCTGAATATCTTCCAAGTTTGCCATAATACACTTTATGTTTCTGATCAGGAATGGGAACAATAATCTTTTCAACAAGTTCATCCGGTTTTCGCAATGTTTTTTTAGGACCAGTAAACCATTCCTGAATAGGAACAAATCTTTCTCCTTCCAAATTTTTCAGACATACCAAAGCATTATAATTTAATAAAGCAGGCCCCGAATCAAGTGAAGGCACAGCGGAACAGATATTTCCGACAATAGTTGCCCTGTTGCGTGTTCCCACCGAAGCCACTGTTTTCGCAGCTTCCCAGATCAAAGGAAGTTTTGCTTTTATAAGTTTGGAATTTATCAGGTCTGTAAAGGTTACATTGGCGCCGATATGGATAGTGTTATCTTTCTTCTGAATTTTTCCAAACCTGTCTATTCCCTTAATATCAATAACTATTGCAGGTTCCTCAAGACCTTCTTTAATTTTTACGACCAGGTCAGTACCACCCGCAAGAATACGCGCTTTGTCGCCAAATTCTGACAGTAGTTTCAGCACTTTATTGGCGCTTATCGGTTTCTGATATTTGAATTCGTGTGTAATTGGCATAAATTATACAATTTGGGTATCGATAAATTATTTATTACAGAGTCATAGCAATAACGCGGCACATGGATGATTCGAGTTCAATTCCGCGAAGAGGGAACAATCCTATCCATACCCTTTTATTATTAACCTGATCGATTTCGCCGCCAATATTTTCAGCATGAACCAATCCTTTAGGGAAAAGCTTAATGTGCATTACCTGGTAATATTCCTTCGGCGGAAATAATTCATCCCATGTTTTTCCGTAGGTGGCAATAATTTTTTCTTCGGCTTCTTTGAATTTTTTCGGGTGCCAGTCACGGATTATAGTATTCATAGGGTGGTCGGCGCTTCCGCAGTCAACACCTATCCATTTTATTTTCATATCCAGCGCCCATTTATGAAACTCAGGGCTTGGTCCGGGGTGATTCACAAAATAGCGTAGTTCGTCCGATTCAGGCTGATCCCAGGCATATTTGTGATAACCAGTATTTATTATCAGGATGTCTCCTTTTTTAATTTCTGCTTTACTCATCAGCATTTCCGGAGTATAGAGATCATAATCACCAACTTTATCAGAAATATCAACAACAACACCAGGCCCATACCAGAAATCGAGCGGAGTATCGCCAATGGTGCGCCCACTGGAATGGAAATGGATCTCTCCGTCAATATGAGTTCCCACATGGTTGCTGGTTTTAATGATCTGTCCGTTTGCACCCTGTCCCATATGCGCTCCGGCAATTCTTTTGAAATATTGCAACTGAAGAGGCATGTAGCTTGGCCAGGGCGGTGTGTGAATACTTAAGCGTTGTGTAAGGTCATATATTTTTACACCATTCATTACTTTAAAAAATTCTTCAATTTTCATTTTTCAATCTCCTATTTTTTATTTCAATGTCATAATAAAACCTTCAAATGCTTTGATAAATGGCTCCATCGGGGCACTTAGTACTCCTGCACCCACCTGCCCAACTCCCGGGTTTTTATGCGCCACTCCCGTGTCAATAAATGGAGTCAGCGATTTTTCAACAACCTTAATTACATCAATACCCGTTGGTGTTCCCCTGAAATTCAGGTAAGGAATCTGGTACATATTATTTTCAGCAGCAGTAATTTCATACATCTGCATTGTATAATTGACCGCATCTTTAGCAGAACCGCCAACAAACTGAACTATCGCAGGAGCTGCGGCAATAGCAAATCCGCCGAGTCCGCCTGTTTCAGTAATTGAGCTGTCACCGATATCAGGGTTAGCATCAGCTTTTGAAAATCCCGGAAAGTACAAAGCATCGGGAACCAGTGCCGGTCCTGTGAACCATTCATTACCTGTTCCAGATAACTGTACTCCGAAATCCGTACCGTTTCGAGCCATAACCACTGCAACACTGCTGTTCTTAATATTCCGTGCAGCATCAAGAACTGCCTTGGAAGCAGGCATTGAAAGATTCAGGAAAAAATGATCGTTGCCATTTATGAACTCAAGAACTTTTGCTGCATCTTCTGAATTACCTGAAGTTCTTATGATTGCCGGAGCAATGGTCCTGAAAAATAATGAAGTTCCTGCCCTGTTGCGGTTATGCACTTCGTCACCCATATGCAATGCCTGCGCTATCAAGCTTTTCAGGTCAATGCGCTTAAGCGATTCCACAGCTTTTTTCAGAATAGGATACATCACATTTTCCATCCACTTCAGACGAACTATTACATCATCCCCAAAAGCGCCATAACGCAAAACCTTACCAAGCCCTTCATTTAAAGTACAGTAAGAATAGTTTCCGTATGTTTCATTTTTTATAATGAAAACAGGCATTGACGGTGAAATAATCCCGGCCATCGGCCCCACTGAGGAATGCTCATGGCATGGCGAATATTCTATTTCACCTGAAGACGCTAACTTTTCAGCTTCCTTAACATCCTTTGCCATTCCTTCATAAATCAATGCTCCCATGATTGCACCTAGGGTCGGGCCGCACATTCTGTCCCAGGTAATTGGCGGGCCTGAATGAAGAATCATATTTTTCTTCATGCCGGGAATTACATTCAGCGCAACATCAAGACCAACAAGAACAGGCATTCCATTCAGTATTATATCGGTTGTTTTTTTATTTGCAGCATCGATCAGATCCTTTTTTGCTTCAAGCAATTTTGCATTTTCAGCAATGATCTGCAAAGGAGGTTTCCAGTCGACATTCACAGTTTCCACTCCTGCATTCTTAAGATTCTCAGCAAAAGATGACAAGCCGGTATTAATGACTTTCAATTCTTTACCAAATAATTCAGATTCTGCCATAATTTAAAAAAGAGGTTAAATATACGAATTTTGAAAATGATTTAAATAGGAATAAAGTTAATTTCCGATAACATATGCAGCCAGCCTGCTCGCAGCAGCGTTGGAGTTCATAACAATGGCGCCTGCATTTTCAAGCCTTTGTTTCACGTCATGCATATTTTGCGGATCAAGTTCTGTACCTGTTACAGAACAAATGATCTGCAAACCTTTTGAAGTATGTAATGCTTTTTCAATTACGGGAACAAGTTCCCCGGCAGGATCCAGATGCGAGCCATAACCAAGAACGACATCTAGTAGCAAAACCGCAATATCAGAATCAGCAGCTTCTTCAAGAATCTTTTTCTTACGAAGAGAAAAATCGATCATAGGATGAGGACGCCCAACTGTGAATTCATCTTCGCCAAGATCGATTACACAATTTCCTTTGCTTTTCCATGAATCTTTAAGCAGGAAATCCTTATTAAGCGGAGTATTGCTGAATACATAGCCAATGGTATCTTTAAATATCAGTTGTGCTTCATCACATAAAGTCCCACCGCTAAATAAGCCCCTAAGATATTTTTGTTTTTTAGTTTTATTTGCTGAAAGTGCTGCGGCCATTTCCTGATAAGTCTGATCTTTTTTCTTCAGGTCAGAAATTATTTTATCATACTTGACACCTTTTGATAATGCAGCTGCAATCAGTCCTGCTTCTTCAAGTGTAGTGGCCGGAATGGCTTCTGATTTTTTCAAAACTCCTGCATCTCCTCCAATGAAAATTGCAACAATAGGTTTTTTGATTTTCTTTATTTCATCTGATATTTTTTTCAGCACATCTTCATGTGGTGGCTTTGAGACCAGCGCTATCACTTCTGTTGCTTTATCATTATTCAGCATTCGCATTGCCTGGATAAACATCATTCCGCCTATTTCCTTTTTCACATCTCTTCCACCTGTACCAATTGCTTGTGATATCCCAGAGCCTTCATTTGATATAATGCAGCTTACTTCCTGCAATCCGGTTCCTGAAGCAGCAACGATGCCTATATTTCCGCGATTCACCTTATTTGCAAATGCAAGCGGCGCACCGTTAATGATAGCTGTTCCACAATCGGGGCCCATTACAAGAAGGTTGCGTGTTGATGCATAATGCTTTAGTTCTATCTCTTCTTCGATTGTAACATTGTCGGAGAATATCATCACATGAAGTCCGTTATTTAAAGCTTTCATGGCTTCGTGAAAAGCATATTTACCTGCAACCGAAATCAAAGCAATGTTTGCATCAGGCATTTGTTTTAATGCGCCCTCAAAACTTTTTGGAGAATACTCATCAGTGCTGTCATCTTTGTTTCTGAATTTTTTAAAAACACTTTGAATATTATCCAGAATGTCGGTGGCCACTTTTTCTGATTCGGCTTTAATGCAGACAAGAAGATCGTTATCAGTAGTATTTTCAAATTCTTTGAGCATCAGGCCAGAGGTCTGCAGTATCGATTTATTCTCGCGAGTACCCATAACAACCGATGATTCAATCACTCCCTTAGTTTTGTTAAGCTCCTCTGTAACCACCATTAATGTTATGGAATCCAGATACTCACCTTTTATTATTTTTCCTTTTACAATAGACATTTTATTCAAATTTTATCCTAATTTTTTTTCGGGGAATGCAAATTTAATAAAAAACCTGTAAGCATATCTGAAATCCAAAAAACTGAAACCCGAATAACTGAACTTTGAAATTTTTCAATTTGAGTTTTTTCAATTTTACTTTTAAATATTTTCTATCATAAATTTTCTGTAACTTCTATTCAATCGCCACCTGCCGTTCAAATCCTTCCTGCAATGAAATAAAAGTTTCCGTAAATGTAACCTCCGGAATGGTTTGAATTTGTTCGATAATGATATTTTTAAGATGCTCATTGCTACGGGTATAAATTTTAATAAGCAAGGAATGCTTTCCTGAAACATGGTGGCATTCCACTATTTCAGGAATTTTCATAATTTTATTGAATGCATCAATATGCGATTTACGAGTGATCAGGTTTAACTGAATTCCGATGAATGCACATGTGTTATATCCCATGGCTCGCGGTGAAAGATTAAATTGAGAACCTTTTATAACACCTGCTGCAATCATTTGCTGTACCCGCTGATGCACTGCTGCTCCGCTGACCCGGCTTTCTTTGGCAACTTCAACAAAAGGCATGCGCGCATTTTTAGTAAACAGCGACAGTATTTTTTTATCCAGACTGTCAATTTTAAAGTTTTTATGTTGATTTTTCATGTTTTTATTACATATTTTGCAAAATTATAATTTTTTTCTTTCATTTTTTAATTTATTTCAGCATTTCAGTTACAATATATTTTTAAACTGCAATAAATTCTTTCAATATTATATATTTGTCAATTGAGTTACAATCATAATCTTTGTTTTTATAAACAATAACATTCAGCATATGTCAAAATCACTCACCAGAGAAGACTGGATAAAGGTCGGTAAGCAAATGATGGATGACCGTGCAAAAGCAATAAAAATTGCAAAAACCAGAAAGTTCGACACGGTTGCCACACATGGCTTGTACACCATGGAAAAGGCCATCAGCCAGAACAGCGGTTCGATCATGGAACCTATTTATCTCACTACTGCAGAAGCATATGTTGACAGCGCCCATATGGAGACGGCCCTTGCATACGAAATGCCAACATGGTGTTATTCGCGCATTGCCAATCCTTCCGTCGGATTTCTTGAAGACACCATCGCACTGCTTGAATCGTACGGCTCAGATATTGAAACATCATGCTGTGCCACTGCAAGCGGGTTGAGTGCTATCAGAACTGCAACAGACCCTTTCCTGGTTAAAGACGATTCGCTGCCGAAACCTAATTTTGTCACCAGCGCTAAACTTTATGGTGGAACATTTCAGCAATTTTCTGCCCGCCGAATGAAGGACGAGGGCATTGAAGTCCGCTGGGTTTGCAATCCCTATAATCTTGAAGAATGGAAATCAAAGATAGATGAGAACACCCGTTTTGTTTATGGTGAATTTCCTTCAAATCCTTCTGTAGCAATTTTTGATATTGAAGAAGTCGCAAAACTTGCGCACAAATTTGGCATTCCAATGTTGGTCGACGCAACCTGCGCTTCGCCTGCATTAACAAGGCCATTGCTATATGGAACTGACATTGTAATACAATCCGGTTCTAAAGTTATAAGCATAAATGGCACTTCAATTTGTGGAATGCTTACTTCACGTAAAAATATTGTAAGCAAAGTGGGTTGCAATGAAATGAAAGCTGATTTTGCAATGTGGGTAAAGCTTTGGCCTTTCAGGGATAACGGACCTGCTATCAGTCCTATCAATTCAATTTTAACTCTGAATGATCTTCGCTCATTGCGTATGCGAATTTCTCAAATGAGCGATACGTCACTTAAAGTTGCTACATTCCTTGAAAATCATTCTAAGATTGAAAAAGTGCATTATCCGGGTCTGAAAAGTTTCAAAGCGCATGAACTGGCTAAAAAATATATGGTTCTGGCTGACACCAGCGAAAATAAATATTCATATATGATGGCTGTTGAGATCAAAGAAAAATCACAAACTGATTCTGTAAATGCACGAAAATTCTATGATGCATTGCAGATGATCTGGAGAGCTACGGATCTGGGGCGTTGCAAAACTGTCGCTACATTAAATGCAATTTCAACACATCAGCAGCAAGGTGAAGAAGGACGAAAACTTGCTGATATAAAACCTTCTACTTGCCGCATAGCTGTTGGAATCGAAGATCCTGAAGATATCATTAAAGATCTTGATCAGGCATTAGCGAAAATTTAAAATTAATAAAAAAAATAGATAAAAAACAAAAATCAATAATTATGAAACAAAAAATCGCAATCTTAGGCTTTGGCACTGTTGGTCAGGGCATCAGCGAAATACTGCTGAGCAAAAAAAACTATCTGAAAGAAAAATACAATTTTGAATTCGACATTGTTGCTGTTGGCGACTTTGTTTATGGCAATTGCTATAATCCGAATGGTCTTGATATTCCTTTCATGATCGAAGAAGCAAAAGCAAAGAAAAAATTCACAAAAGATGTTTCGAAATGGGATAATGTTACTCTAATTAAAGAAAGTAATGCCACGGTTCTTTGCGAACTTACATTTACTGATCTGACAACCGGCGGTCCTGCTATTGACCATGTTCGCGCTGCTTTGGAATCAGGAAAGCATGTTGTGACCAGTAACAAAGGCCCTGCTGCCTTGAAGTATGCAGAATTCAAACAACTGGCTGATAAAAAAGGTGTGAAATTTTTTATTGAAGGAACCGTATGTGCTGGAACTCCGGTCATCAATTTAGCTGATGGCCCTCTTACAGGCTGCGAAATATCTAAGATCCGCGGTATCCTGAATGGTACAACAAATTACATGCTTACAGAAATGGAAAAAGGAATGGATTACAATGCAGTTCTTAAAGTTGCTCAGGAATTAGGCTATGCAGAAGCTGATCCCACTGGCGATGTAGAAGGATATGATGCAAGAGGTAAAGTAACGATTCTTGCAAACATTGTGATGGGCGCTCCATTAAAAATAAATGATGTTACATGCAAAGGCATCACAAAAATTTCTCCGGCAGATATGGAACAAGCTAAGAAAGAAGGTAAGCGCTGGAAACTTATTGG
>JAZDMF010000204.1:0-2131 GCA_043801235.1 Bacteroidota bacterium
CTTTTCGCGTTGTAATTTAAAATGCTCTATGCATGACTCTTCATCAGGGAAATAACTCCCAAAGTCAAGTAAATTCATGAGTTTTATTTCTTGCAAAGGTGCTAATTTTGTTTTGGGTGCACAACCCGATAGTCATTAAAATTTTTATATCAAACCGACACCCTGCTTGTTTTTGGAAAAACTCCCGACATAGAAAAATTTATTGAAATCAATCAATAATCTGCGCCATGCCACGCACAGATATTTTCAGAAAGGATTTCTTTTGTAAGCTTCAGCAATGTATAAAATTGTTTACCAGTTTCATCAACTCGGCATAATTTCCTGATATTTTTTCACGAAGGCCATTATCATTATAGCTTCGGAGTTCTTTCATCATTCCGGTTATCAGGTCATGTGTGAATACATCGTATTTTTTGTAAATTTCCGATTGATGCTGAAGACATTCAGCCGATTCATAACAAGAAACAGGCAATTGAGCAAGGTTCTTACAAATCTCTTTGTACTCATCTTTAAAAATATTCACTCCCACATAGGATTTCTGTGTAAACTCGAGTGCATTATCCATCTCTAGGCCATGACGTGCGGCAACAGCAAGACCTGCCAGGAGCAGATAAATATCGGCCGAACCATCAGGGCAACGGAATTCAACCGTCTGCTTGTCTGAATAATCGGCCAGGTCGCCAGGCTCAAGAGGATTTGCGTTCTTTACCATATTTACGTTTCCTGTCCAGCCCAAGGGAACCCTTACCAGTACAGAACGGTTGCGATCCCCCCAGCATATATTTGTCGGAGCTTCCTGATGCGGAACCAGGCGGAAATAAGAAGTGGGTATTGTGTTTCCGAAAGCAGTAAGCGATGGGGCAAGCTGCAGGTAACCGGCTATTGCTTTTTTCGCAATGTCGGACAACTGCCCGTTTTCAACCATCATGTTTTTCCCGTTCTTTGTCAAACGTGTGTGAATATGAAGCCCGCTACCTGCTTTGCCAACAGTGATCTTCGGGGCAAAACTTAATGTAACGCCGTATTTATATGCGATCATTCTGAGTATCCATTTTGCAATGAGTAGCTGATCGGCAGCGTCTTCAACAGGAGTTGGAAGAAATTCTATTTCATTTTGTTCGTAAACTGTGTTTTCCACATGGAAATTTCCCACCTCCGAATGGCCGTATTTTATCAGTCCTCCGGTTTTTGCAATAGCCTGCATGGCTTCCACCCTGAGCTTTTCCCATTTTGTAAACGGTCCCGATTCATGATATCCTTTCTGGTCGCGGACAGGATATATTCCTTCGTTTTCATATATTACATAGTATTCAAGCTCACCCATTGCTTCGAACGAAAGTCCTGTTTGCTTTATCAATGTTTCCTGTGATTTTCTCAGTATGTATTCCGGAGAGCTGGTTACAGGCAATCCGTCTTTCATATAATAGGAGCAGAGAATATCAAGTGTGGGAACTTCAGAAAAAGGATTATGGAAAGTGGTTCTGAACCGGGGCACAACATACAGATCGCTGGAACCCGCTTCAATATATGAAAACAAACTTGAACCATCAACACGTTCGCCTGAAGAAAGAAAGCTATCAAGATGCTTCTTGCCGTTTATAATAAAATTCGGCGTTTTCAATCTTCCGTCACCACCAACATATCTGAAATTTATCATTTCAATTTTCTTGTTTTCTATGTACCTGATGATATCCGATTTGGTAATTTCATGCGATGGCTTGTTAAGATACACCGATAATGGATTAGGATTTAACATTGTTCCGTAATCTTTCATGTTTTCATTGTTTTTTAACAGAACTGCGAAAATATAGAATATACTTTACAGAACAGATTATACGCAAAGTATATCGAAATGTTATACATAAAACCTAAAATCCGCAAGTGATTTATAATTCATTGTCTCCCGCAGATTTTGCAGATAACCGCAGATGAAAAAAAATCAAATCAAATTCTGCGAACTGCGCAGCACTCATGAGCTCCATTAAAATAATAGGCTGTATTCTAAAATTGGATAGATATCATTTTTACAAATAGGCAAGAGGTTCAACTTTAACTGCATCTTTCTGTTGAGATTTCCAATGTCTCTTTGTTGGACATCTATACGTCCTCTTTGAATACTCCTTGATAAATC
>JAZDMF010000215.1:0-18122 GCA_043801235.1 Bacteroidota bacterium
CGCCTTGCCGCTTTGCACAGTACTTATGACGGCTATACTTCCGCAGTAGTAACACCCGCACAGATTTACAATGAATTTTCATCGGGCAACCAGGATATTTCAGCCATCAGGGATTTTGTAAAAATGTTTTACGACAGGGCAGCCAGCGCCGATGAACTACCACAATACTTATTGTTTTTAGGCGATGCATCGTACGATTATAAAAACAGGATTTCAGAAAACACGAATTTTGTCCCCACATTCCAATCTCCTCGTGCTGTTAATTATGCCGATTCGTATGCCACCGACGATTTTTTCGGATTCCTTGATTCCCTTGAAGGCCCTTATGTAAACAGCCTACTTGATATCGGCATCGGCCGCTTCCCGGTTAAATCAGCAGCAGAAGCCGGGTACATTGTAGATAAAATCGCCGAATACCTGAAAATTTCAAATCCATTAAATTCCGGCAACGGTTGCGACGGTTATACCCTGGGCAGTTCGGGCGAATGGAAAAATATTATTTGCTTTGTTGCCGATGACGAACAATCTGATTTTTTTACTGATTGCGAGAATTTTGCTACATATATTGACACCACTTATAATAATTACAACATTGAAAAAATATATTGCGATGCTTATGTGCAGGAAACCGGAGCCGGCGGTCAGCGCTACCCTGATGTAAATGACGCAATAAACCGGCGTATTGAAAAAGGTGCATTGATTATAAATTATATCGGTCACGGCGGTGAAGTGGGCTGGGCGCATGAACGCATTCTTCAGATTGCAGATATCGAAAGCTGGGAAAACTTTCACAATCTGCCATTATTTATTACTGCAACCTGCGAATTCAGCAGGTACGATGATCCAAAGCGTACTTCGGCCGGCGAAATGGTATTGCTGAAATCCGATGGCGGCGGAATTGCATTATTAACCACCTCGAGGCTGGCTTATTCGAACTTTAATGCAGGGCTGAACGGCAGGTTCTATCAGAATGCATTTAAAAAAATCAATGGCAGCTATCCTGCCCTGGGAGACCTGGTAATTGTTTCAAAAAACTGGAATGATAATGTGGACCCCAATGTCAGAAATTTTATTCTTCTCGGCGACCCTGCTCTTAGTCTTTCTTATCCTGAAAACAAAGTGCTTACCACTAAAGTGAATCAGCACGACACAATGTCGGTTACCGATACGCTTAAAGCATTGCAGAAAGTCATCATCGAAGGAATCATTGCCGATCCGGCCGGTCAGAAACTTACCGGTTTCAACGGGGTGGTTTACCCTATTGTTTACGATAAAAAAAGCACCACATACACACTCGGCAACGATTCGCCAGGTAATATCTTGCCTTTTATGATTCAGAAAAGCATTTTATATAAAGGTAAAGTTAGCGTTACCAATGGCGATTTTACTTTTTCATTTGTTGTGCCCATGGACATTGCATACAATTACGGCAAAGGACGCATCAGCTATTATGCAAGCGACGGAACTACCGATGCCAACGGATTTTATGAAAATAATTACTTTATAATAGGAGGCACCGACACCACTGCAGCCTTTGATAATGCAGGCCCTGAAATCAGGCTTTATCTGAACGACTCAGATTTTGTAAGCGGAGGAATGACCAGCGAAAACCCTTTGCTCCTGAGTATTGTTAAGGACACGAACGGAATTAATACCGTTGGCAATGGCATTGGGCACGATATTGTTGCTGTTCTTGACGGAAATACCAGCAATTCGATTGTTCTGAATGATTATTACGAAGCAGACCTGAACAGCTATCAGAAAGGAACTATTCGCTATCCGCTGGAAGAATTATCGGACGGGATTCATACGCTCAGCCTGAAGGTTTGGGATATATACAACAACTCATCAGAAACATCCATCGATTTTTTTGTTTCTCAATCCGCTGAGCTTGCCTTGTACCATGTGCTCAATTATCCCAACCCGTTCACCACGCACACCGAATTTTATTTCGAACACAACCAGCCCTGCTGCGATCTGGATGTTCAGATACAGATTTTCACCATTACCGGAAAGCTGGTGAAAACCATCGATCAGAATGTTCTGACGGATGGATTCAGGGCGGAACCCATAGCATGGGACGGGCTTGATGAATACGGCGACCCTATTGCCCGCGGAGTGTACCTGTACAGGCTGAAAATAAAAAACACCGATGGCTCATTGGCTGAAAAAACTGAAAAGCTGGTAATACTGCGCTGATTGTACATTACAGCATTTTGTTTATTTTTGTATTTTCTTTTTCATGCGTTTTCTGCTCTCTTTCATATTGCTTGCCTTTTCATTCTCTTCCTTTCCGCAGGGATCAGGAATTCCCGTGAACATTACCTGGAAAAATACAGAAGTAATAATTTCAGGTTCCGATACAAATAAGAATTTTTCTTTTGATAACTCCATCTGTGAGGACAATTCCCGACTGCCTGTTTACAGGCTGAGAATTCCCCTGAATAACAACGAAAGAACAGATCAGCCTTGTATGAAAAACACTGTTTTTATTGAAATTTCCGATGATGAACAAGGATTGCTTAAAAATTTTCCTCAGCAAATTCCTGACAGTATTTCAATTCATGCAGGGTATGAAATTTCAGCAAAAAAAAAATCGGCAGTTCTTTCTTTCCTGCCATTCCGGATAAACTGTATTTCAGGAAAAACAGAAAAGCTTTTATCGGCAGATATTACATATAATGTTATTCATGCTTCTTCTGGTAATGAACAAAAACATACGTATGCCGATAATTCAGTTTTAGCAGAAGGAACATGGTACAGGCTGAAAATTCAGAACGAAGGCATATATAAAATATCGTATAATGATCTTGTTCAGCAAGGCATAGACGTTTCTTCCATTAATCCCCTGAATATAAGAATTTTTGGAAATGGAGGTGGCATGCTTCCCGAAGGAAACTGGGAAGACAATGATGACGACCTGACTGAAAACGCCATTTTAGTGGAGGGTGAAAATGACGGAACCTTCGGACCTGACGATTATATTCTGTTCTACGGACAATCATCCGTGAAATGGAAATACGATACCGTTCAAAAACATTTTATTCATGCCAAAAACTATTATTCCGATTACACATATTATTTTCTGAATTTCGGAAATGAGCAGGGCAGGCGCATCACTTCTCAGGCATCGGTTACGGAAACACCTGATTATATCATAACGAAATTCGATGACTACCTGCATCATGAAAAAGATTCTGTAAACCTTCTGAAATCGGGTAAAGAATGGTACGGAGAGTATTTTGATGCAGCCTTATCATATTCATTTCATTTTACTTTTTCCGATATCGATCTTGCTTCCGAAGCATGGTGCAAAACTAATATAGCTGCGAGGAATGTTGAGCAAACCTCTTTTGATATTTTGGCTGATAATGCAAGTAAAACAATATATGTTTCCGCAATACCCGGATCACCCACATCCGATTATGCAAGGTTTTCGGAAGACACATTAAAATTTATTCCTGATGATAACGATATAACAGTTACCATTGAAAAAAATACTGCAAGTTCCATAGGATGGGTAAATTTTATTGAAGTGAATGTTACACGCAATTTATCTTTCACTTCACCGCAGATGCCGTTCCGAAATGTTTCATGCACAGGAACCGGCAATATTTCAGAATTCAGGCTTGCCGATGCTGACAGTTCAATGAAAATATGGGATATTACAGATCCGGAAAACATAATGGAACAGCAATACACACTGGATGCTTCCGAAGCCGTTTATGGCAGTAATACAGACACTTTGAAGCAATTCATTGCTTTCGACGGAACTGATTTTTATTCCCCTGTATTCGTTGAAGAAATTACGAATCAGAATCTTCATGGCTTGCATCAACCCGATATGGTTATTATTACCTACCCTCTTTTCGAATTGCAGGCCGAACAGATCGCATCCATACATGAAGCCCTTGATAATTTTGCAGTAGTTGTGGTAACACCTCAACAGGTTTACAATGAATTTTCTTCCGGATCGCCTGATATTACTGCCATCAGGAATTTCATGAGAATGTTTTATGAACGCTCCGGTTCAACGGGTAATTTTCCCAAATACCTTTTATTGTTCGGCGATGGTTCCTATGATTACAAAGACCGCTTGTCCGATAACTCGAATTTTGTTCCTACTTACCAATCGTTCAATTCACTGGTTCCTGTTTCATCCTACCTTACCGATGATTACTTCGGCATACTCGACAGCACTGAAGGATATTATTCTAACGGCGCTCTTGATATTGGCATCGGCCGCCTTCCGGCAAGAACACAGTCCGATGCTGAATCGCTGGTTGATAAGATAGAATCATACCTTAACAATAACAGCACATTCACTGAAACGAACGGATGCAACACATACACTTCAGAAATAACAGGCGACTGGAGAAATATGGTTTGCTTCATTGCGGATGATGAGGATAACAACCTGCATATTGAGCAGGCTGAATCCTTATGCAAAAACATTGACTCAACAAATCATAATATAAATATTGTTAAAATATACCTGGATGCCTATCAGCAGCAGACGAGCTCACAGGGTTCCACCTATCCCGTTGTGAATGTTCTCCTGAATGAGCATGTAACAAAAGGATCGCTCATCATCAATTACACCGGACATGGAGGGGAAACCGGCTGGTCGCATGAAGGGATACTTCAGGTAACCGACATCAACAGCTGGAAGAATATTTATAACATGCCTGCCTTTGTAACTGCTACCTGTGAGTTCAGCCGTTTCGATGAGCCGTCAAGAACTTCTGCAGGCGAACTGGTTTTACTAAATCCTGCAGGCGGCGGAATAGCATTATTCACCACTACGCGGGTTTCGTTTGCATATTCAAACTTCAACCTGAATAAAAGTTTCTGCAAAGAAGCATTTACGAGTGACAGCACCAATGGCTACCCCCGTTTGGGCGATATCATCATGAAATCAAAGATAGATAACGGCTCTATTGTTAACATCAGGAATTTTGTCCTGCTGGGCGATCCCGCTCTCCGCCTTTCCTATCCTGAAAATAAAGTTATTACTTCAGAAGTTAACGGACATGACGTTAATTCTGAACCCGACACATTAAAATCGTACTCCAAATGTACCGTGAAAGGATATATTCAGGATGGCAACGGCCAAAAAATGGTAAATTTTAACGGTTTTATTTATCCCGCTGTTTACGATAAAAAAATATTTCAAACCACCGTGGCCAATGATCCGCAAAGCGCACCCTATAATTTTTCCACACAGGAAAAGATTATCTTTAAGGGTAAATCCGCAGTAACCAATGGTGATTTTGAATTTTCTTTTATAGTTCCAAAAGATATAAACGTAGGTTACGGACAGGCAAGGATCAGTTACTATGCAAAAGACAGCCTGACCCATGCAGCAGGATATTATGAAAATTCCGATTTTATTATTGGCGGTATGGACACAAATGCTGTCCCCGACAATGCGGGCCCTTTAATCCGGCTGTTTTTTAACGACACTTCTTTTATTCCAGGAGGTACAACAGATGCAAACCCCATTTTTATTGCGATGCTTGAAGATTTGAGCGGCGTGCAGTATACAGGATACGGAATCGGCCACGACATAGTTGCCACCCTCGACGGAAATACCGAATCGTCATACATCCTTAATGATTATTTTACTCCTGAAATAAATTCATACAGCAAAGGAGAAATAGAATATCCTTTCCGGTCACTCCCGGAGGGAGAACATACGCTGAACCTGAAAGCATGGGATATTGCCAACAATTCTTCTGAAGCCGTTATTGATTTTATTGTAACAAAACCGGGCGATCTTTCGTTAAAAAATATATTCAATTACCCAAATCCTTTTACTGAAAACACATGCTTCTGTTTTGAGCACAATCAACCCTGCTGCGAACTGGGTGTTGAAATAAATATTTACAATGTTACAGGAATGCTGGTAAAAAATATTAATGAAACTGTTGCTACAACAGGCAACAAATACAGCACTTTATGCTGGAACGGACGCAATGATTCAGGGCACAAATTGCACAGCGGGGTTTATGTATATAAAATTAAAACAGTTACAGGCAATAATTCATGGCTTGAAAGTGCCAACCGACTTATTATTTTGAGATAAACAATAATATTGTATTTTTTTCGTTATATTTGCAACCTTAAATGTTTTTCCTGATATGAAAAAATTATTCTTAAACCTGACACCGGTACTAATAATTGGGTTTTTATTTTCCGCATTTTCATTGTTTTCTCAAAACTCATCAACGAGCCATATTTTCCAGTATTCAAATAAAGAACTGAATACAATCACTACAGCTATTCCTTTTCTGATGATAGCCCCCGATGCAAGAGCAGGAGGTTTAGGCGATGCAGGTGTTGCCTCCACCCCCGATGCCAATTCAATTCACTGGAATCCTGCCAAGCTGGCTTTCATACAGAAAGATATAGGATTTTCTGTTTCGTACAGTCCATGGCTTAGAGCATTGGTTAATGATATCAACCTTGCATATTTATCAGGTTACAAAAAATTCGGAAAAGACCAGGCCATTGCTGCTTCCCTTCTGTATTTCTCACTTGGCGACATTACTTTTACCGATATTGTCGGTAATACGATCGGACAATTCAGGCCCAGCGAATTTGCTGTGGATGTTTGTTATTCAAGGAAACTTTCGGAAAAATTTTCAGGAGGCGTTTCCCTTCGTTACATACATTCCAACCTTACGGGCGGATATTTTGTCGGCGGTGCCGAATCGCATCCCGGAAACTCAATAGCAACTGATGTATCCACATATTACGAGACAGAATTTGACCTGGGGCAGACCCCATCAAAACTTGGTCTTGGCCTTAATATTTCAAATATCGGTTCTAAAATATCGTACACAGAAACTACTGAACGAGATTTTATCCCAATCAACCTTCGCATAGGCCCTGCGCTTACCCTTGATCTTGATGACTACAACCAGATTGCCGTTATGCTGGACATAAATAAACTTCTGGTTCCTACTCCTCCTGTTTACGATTCTGTTGGAGGTATTCTTGCGGGAAAAGATCCTGATGTATCGGTTGTGAGCGGTATGTTCCAGTCGTTTGGCGATGCACCGGGCGGATTCAAGGAAGAGATGCGTGAATTTACAATCTCAACAGGGGTGGAATACTGGTACGACAAGCAGTTTGCCATACGCGCCGGATTTTTCTATGAAGATAAAACCAAAGGCAACCGCAAATTTTTCACACTGGGCGCCGGTTTAAAATACAATGTGTTCGGGCTTGATTTCGCATACCTTATTCCTATAGAACAGCGCAACCCTCTTGAAAACACATTGAGGTTTACTCTGCTGTTCGACTTTGATGCTTTCAAAGATCAAAATAAAACTGAATAATGAAATTCAGGATTGGTTTTGGATTTGATGTTCACCCGTTAATTGAAAACCGCCATTTTTTCCTCGGAGGAATTAAAATCCCTCATACTAAAGGCGCTTCAGGCCATTCCGATGCCGATGCATTGATACATTCCGTTTGTGATGCATTATTGGGCGCAGCAAACCTCGGTGATATAGGCACCCATTTCCCTGATTCATCAGTAGAATACAAAAATATCGACAGCAAAATACTTTTGAAAGCAGTGGCAGAAATGCTGAAGAATAAAGGTTATTCGATAGGCAACATTGATGTAACTGTTTGCCTGCAGAAGCCGAAAATATCATCTTACATTCCTGAGATAAAAAAAACTTTGTCATCAGTAATGCTAATACCCGAAGCAGATATTTCAATTAAAGCCACCACCACCGAAAAGCTTGGATTTACAGGAAGAGAAGAAGGGATTGCTGTTTATTCCGTTGCCCTTATTTCATAATTCAATGTCAAATGGCAGATGGCAAATGTTACATGTCAAATGTAATGGTCATTATTCTATTTTGTAAAAGTCAAATCAACATTTGACTTTTGACATCACACATCTTATATATGACATGATAATAAAGCAATATTTATCTGTTCTTTTCGTTGAATTTATAATTTTAAAAAAACAAGTAATGAAAAAGGTTTTTGCAAAATATTTCTCACTTATTACCTTTGTTTTCCTTAGCAGTTTTTATGCAACATACTCTCAGAACAGTAATGGATACCAGTATTCCAGCGCCGACCTGAATACAATTACTACCGCTGTTCCGTTTTTAAGAATCATCCCCGATGCGCGGGCCGGCGGGCTTGGCGATGCAGGTATTTCCAATTCAGCCGATGCAAATTCGCAGCAATATAATCCGGCTAAGTTTGTTTTTAATGCACACAGCAGTGGAATATCGCTTTCTTATTCACCCTGGCTGAGAGCCCTTGTAAACGATATTAATCTTGGATATATTTCAGGTTACCACAAATTCGACAGTCTCCAGTGCATTGCCGCTTCAGTCAAATATTTTTCACTCGGGGATATTACATACTTTAATTTAAACGGAAATGTTATCGGTACAAACCACCCTTATGAGTTTTCATCTGATATTTCATATTCCCGAAAACTTTCGGATGTATTTTCGATGGGAACTGCAATTAGATACATTTATTCAGCCCTGAACAATGGTAGTATGTATGTACCGCACTATAAAAACGGAATATCACTTGCCTGCGATATTTCAATGTTTTATTCAAGACCTGTTTGCATTTTCGAAAAAGAAGCAAAAGTGAATTTCGGAATGAACATTTCAAATATCGGTTCAAAAATGTCGTATAATGATTCCACCAATCATGGTGATTTTATTCCCACTAATCTTGGTCTTGGTCCCGCATTAACTATTTCGCTAAACAATGATGTTTCTGTTACATTTCTTGCCGAAATAAATAAATTACTTGTTCCCACTCCACCTGTTTATGATTCTGTTGGAAATATTCTTGCCGGTAAAAACCCTGATGTTCCGGTATTACAGGGAATGCTTCAATCATTCAGCGATGCGCCCGGCGGATTCAAAGAAGAAATAAGGGAAATAAATTTTTCTATAGGCGTTGAAGGGTCGTTCATGAATATGGTTTTTACACGGGCAGGGTTTTTCTATGAAGATAAAACAAAAGGTAACCGTAAATTTTTTACACTCGGAGCCGGAGTAAAATATAAGAAATATCAATTTGATACCGCCTATTTAATCACTGTTGAACAAAGAAACCCACTGCAAAATACCTTCAGGTTTTCATTTTTATGTTATTTCAATTGAGGAAAAACTGTTTTCAAATCAAACGAACAACAGGGTTAAAACAGGCAGTTCCTCTGTACATTCCGGACAATCATCTTTTTTAAAATTTCATTCCTTTCAAATAATTTTACTTATTAAAAAAGAAGGTAATAACTATATTATGTAATTTTACACAAGTAAAAAATATGTACCAAATCAGTAAAGCAGGAACATTACACATCCATCCGATGATACATTTTAAATGGATACTGTTTTTTTTATTTTCCTTTACTGCAGTATTCACAACAGGGCAGGCGCCATATAATGTTTATCACGGAAACCTACATAGTCATACATCATACAGCGATGGTGTTGGTACCCCCCGTCAGGCTTTCAACTACGCCAGAGACAGTGCAAAAATTGATTTCCTTGCAGTTACTGATCATCTGGAATACATTTACAATGATATTTACGAATGGGATTCCACAAAAATCATGGCTGATGAAGCCACTGTAAACGGTGTTTTTTTCGGTATTGCAGGATATGAATGGACTTCGTTTACTTATAACCACTGCAGTGTTTTCAACACTCCCAACCTGATTCCTGCAACAAACCAGAACGACTGGAATGCTTTTTTACTAAGCGTCATTGATGAACTTCCGGCCTTTGGACAATTTAATCATCCGGGGCTGTATGGTAATCAATGGAATCAATTTACTAACATGGGAATTCTGGCCGATTCGGCCTTTTCAATGATAGAGATCAGAGATACTCTTCAGGAAAGTTACTACAGGCAGGCTCTCGACAGCAACTGGCATGTGTCGCCATGCAACAACCAGGATAATCACCAGGCAAACTGGGGCACTTTAAGCGAAGCATGCACCGGAATATGGTCAACACAACTTTCACGGAATGGATTATTTGATGCAATAATTGCCGGACGAATTTTTGCAAGTCAGGATAAAAATGCCGGCATCTGGATTGATATCAACGGATATGCGATGGGAAGCTCAATTCCATACAGCATCAACCTTCCACTGCATATTTATATCAACGATCCCGATTCTGAAATATGGAGCAGCATTCAGGTAACCGGCACAACAAATCAGCAATTCCTGAATCTGTACAATCATGATTCTTTTCTTGACACTATAATTTATATTAATCCATATGCAACAAAATGGATTTATGTCAGAGCTCTTCAATACGATTATCAATATATTATTTCGGCGCCTTTATATTTTTCAGGAACGGCAACCGGCATTAATGAGGAGCCAGCACACATTGAAGTATTGCCCAATCCCCTGTGTGAAATGTCAGGAATTGTGTTTACCCTGATGAAAGCTGAAAATGTTGAAATTGATTTATTCGATTCCAAAGGACAATTTTTAATTAGCCTTTGCAACCAAAAACTTTCCGGGGGAAATCATACTTTCCATATCCCTTCCGAAGTAATGAACCAGGGAATATATTTTCTGAGATACAGCGATGATCAGAATATTAAAACTTTAAAACTGATCAGGTAAATTTTTCGTAATAATAACAAAATATTAATCAGGTTTATTTATTTCACATAGCAGAAATATGATAACTTTAAAATTTTATAACATTTTCTGTAAATCCTATAACCTAAAATGTGATAACACAAAATATATTTGTAAACTGAAACAAGTATATTAATTTTCCAAAACTTTAATTATGAAAAAACTAAACTTACTATTATTAATGATGGCGATTTTATTCGCTCTAAGCACTGTAAATGCACAGCAATGGGGTTTGTACACGCTGTATGCAACAAAAGACGGCACTCAGGGCTATTTAATTGATACGGCAAGCGTGAATTATAAAACGTGGACATTCAGTTCTTCTAAAAAATCAGGCTATTCGGCCTACCTGGTCCCGGGAGATACGCTGGTACGAACATATAAATACACAGGTAATGTAATAAATGGCGGCGGAGTAACGGGAGGAGTTCAAAAAGTTGACTGGAGCGGAAATGTTGTATGGGATTATGTTTATTCATCTTCCACTTATGTTATACATCATGATATTTGCCCCTTGCCCAATGGCAATGTGTTAATGATTTCGTACGACGTAAAAACTTCTGCTGATGCAATACAAGCCGGTTCATCTTCAAGCAGTACTTTTTATTCGGAAAAAATTATTGAGGTCCATCCTACCGGCGCAACTACCGGAACTATAGTGTGGGAATGGAAACTATGGGATCACCTGTGTCAGAATTATAACTCGTCAAAAGATAATTATGTGACCTCCATCATAAACAACCCTCAATTATTGAACATTAATTATACCGGAACCGGCATGCTGCCTGACCGCTGGCACATGAACGGGCTCGATTACAATGCTGACCTTGACCAGATAGTTCTAAGCATACATTTTATGAATGAAGCATATATCATTGATCACAGCACAACCGCAGTAGAAGCGGCGGGGCATAACGGAGGTAATTCTGGTAAAGGCGGTGATTTTCTTTATCGCTGGGGAAACCCTGCTTCATACGGAGCCACGGGTACAACTATTTTTAATGTTATTCATGATGCTCATTGGATTCCAAGCGACAACCCGAATTATCCGGATTATTTATGTGGCTTTAATAACAACCCGCCATCAAATTCGAAAGTTGATATCTGGAACCCGCCATATGATGGTTATAATTATTTATTAACATTAGGGTCTGCTTATGCTCCATCAACTTACGATTACCAATTCACCGCAACTTTTGCAGCAAGTAATGAAGGGAACTCACAGCAATTGCCCAATGGAAATATGATTGTAAACAATTCTTTTGGATCAATCTATGAAGTGAACGCTGCAGGAACCAACCTATGGACAAAATCGAATGCAAATTCATCACATGCATACAGGTATTCCAAATGCTATGTAAGAGGACCTATTGCAACTGCAGGCGCTTCATCAACCTCAGTTTCTCCTGGCACGCCGATAACCCTGAGCTCTTCAGCTTCCTCCGTGACAGAAACCAGTCCTTCTTATACCTATTCCTGGTCATCGGATCCATCCGGATTTTCTTCCTCTTTGCAAAATCCTGCTGATTCTCCGTACACCACTACCACTTATACTGTAACTGTGACAAATACAGCTCTTGGTTGTTCCAATACTGCTTCGGTCACTGTTGATGTTGTTACCGGGATGATTGATGAAACCACGAAGAATGACATAACACTTTTCCCTAATCCGACAACAGGTATTTTGAACATAGCAGGAAGTGTGGTCGAAAATCAAAATTTTGAAATTTGTATTTATAATACTTATGGAAAGCTTATTTTAAAGAAAAAAAACACTATTATTATCGATTTGTTTGATTTTGATAACGGTATGTATTTTCTGCAAATTATTTCGGAGAATAATATCGTTAATAATAAAGTATTGTTAATGAAATAAAATTATTATGAAAAACATTTTTATAACAACCATTTGCATCTTATTATTTTTTTCAGGCTTCCTGGCAAAATCGCAGACATTTACCAACTATACCACTACTGATGGCTTACCGGATAATTTCATTACAGGTGGCGTTGCCATCGACACAAATAATAATAAATGGTTTGGAACTGCTGCCGGCGTTGCAAAATATAACGATGCAAGCTGGACTGTTTTTACTACTGCCGATGGCCTGATCGATAATTATACTACATGCATTGCCGTTGATAAAAACAACAATGTATGGGTGGGCACCAATAATGGGGTAAGCAAATACAACGGAACCTCATGGACATCCTATACAACAGCCGACGGATTAGCTGATAACGCAGTGTTTGCCATTACCGGCGACACCGATGGCAGCATATGGTTTGGAACGTACGGCTATGGTGTAACAAAACTCAATGGGCCAACATGGACTACTTATACATATCTTGACGGATTACCGGGAGATGTGTCAGCCACCGCAGCCATCAATTTAATTACCCTTGATGCTTCAGGAAATAAATGGTTTGCCACAGATATGGGATTAGTCAAATATAACGGTTTAAGCTTTTCTACTATAAATCAGGCTTCGGCCGGCGACAGTTTATTAAGTGAATATTTTACAACGGTAGCGATTGACACCAGTAATAATAAATGGCTTGGTACGCTGTCATATGGCATGCCACGTTTCGATAATGATGATAACTGGGTAAAAAATTACAGAGTGGCTGAAGGTTTATATAATAATTATGTGCAGGATATTGATATTGATTCGCAAGGAAACCTTTGGATTTGCATGTATGCAAGTTATAACGGTGACGGTGGCATCACCAAATTCGATGGAACTAACGGAATTTCCTATACAATTACTGATGGCCTTGCTGATGCCCATGTGATACGACTGGCTGTTGATAAAAATGATATTATATGGATAGCAACCGGTAACGGTGTTTCAAAATTTGTTGATGAAACAGGGTATAACGAACCCGATCAAAATTCCATTGTAAAGCTGTATCCCAATCCTGCTTCTGATTTTATTTATGTTGATAATGCCTGCAATTCAAGCATTGCTGAAATTTCTGACATTACCGGAAAAATTATTTCATGCCGTGTATTGGCTTCACAAGCCAGTATCAGCACAGAAGAACTCGCTGATGGTTTATATTTTCTGAAAATTTATAAAGACGGAAAGATATTTTACGGTAAATTTATCAAAAAATAATTTTTTTATTGAATCCCGCTTTAATTCCTGTTGAACTGTGGCGAAAACGTATTTTGCAATATTTCCTTTTGTATTAATTGCTCTATTTGTCAATCCTGTCATTTCCCAGAATGATTTTTACGACATAAACAGTGTAAAAGAAATCCGTATTACTTTCAAAGAACATAACTGGGATCACCTTCTCGACAGTTTATTCCTTAATGTGGGCGAAGACGGAAGGCTGAAAGGCGAAGTGACCATTGACGGAAAAACATTCCATAATATCGGTGTCCGTTACAAAGGTTACAGTTCATGGGATGTAAGCCAGGTGAAAAGCCCCTTTAACATTGATCTTGAATATAGCCTGAACGAGCAGAACTACCAGGGATATACCAAAATCAAGCTCAGCAACGTCATTCACGATCCCTCATTTGTCAGAGAAGTGCTTTCGTATGAAATTGCCCGTAAATACATGCCTGCATCGAAAGCGAATTATGCTTTTGTTTATGTGAACGATACCCTGATTGGACTTTACACAAATGTGGAAGCCGTTGATAAAAATTTTACGGATGACCGTTTTCTTTCACGCAAAAATAGTTTTTTCAAAGGCAGCCCCGAAAACCTTGAATATCCTTTCGGGCAGAATGCCAACCTTGCCTATACGCATGGAACGGATACAACAGGTTATAAGCCTTATTATAAAAAGGAATCCGATAACGAACCTGCATGGCCGGATTTGTTAAACCTTATTTATACCCTGAATAATGACACTGCAAATATCGATAGGGTTATCAATATTGACCGTACCCTTTGGATGCACGCATTCAATTACACCCTGGTGAACCTTGACAGTTATATCGGATTCTCTCAGAATTACTATTTGTATAAAGATGATAACGGAAGATTCAATCCGATTGTATGGGATTTAAACATGTCGTTCGGCAGTTTCAGGGAATCAGATGGTACTTCCCTTTACCTTTCCATTACAAAAGTTAAAGAGCTTAACCCCCTGAAAATACTTACTTCTTCTCCTTATACACCCAAGCCTTTGATTAAAAACCTTCTTCTTAATTCCACTTACAAAAGAATGTTCCTTGCGCATATGCGGACCATCATTAACGAAAATTTTAAAAATAATTTTTATTACACCCGCGGACAGGAATTGCAAAGTATCATTGGCAGTTATGTGTTAGCTGATACGAATAAATTTTATTCATACGATGATTTTATAAATAACATGGACACCATAACAGGCCCTGCGGCAGACCAATATCCCGGCCTTAAGGACCTTATGGAAGCACGCATTGCTTATCTTGATACTTTTCCGGGATTTGCCGGAGCGCCTGTTATTACTGACATTTCACACGAACCCGAATATCCTGAAAAAGGAAACGACACATGGATCACTGCAAAAATTTCAGGAGCCAATGACATTTTTCTGGCATATCGTTTTAAAAGCAGCGGAATATATTATGAAACGCCGATGTACGATGACGGCAGCCACCACGACGGAACAGCAGGCGACAGTATTTACGGTGCAAGCTTTATTCTGACAGGTAACACTGTCCAATATTATATTTACGCGCAAAATGACAGTGCAGGAATATTCTCGCCTGAAAGAGCCGGGTATGAATTTTATTCAATACAACCCCGTATTTATCCCGGCAACATTGTTATCAACGAATTCATGGCAGAAAATACAAACACCATTGCCGACCAGGAGGGTGAATATGATACCTGGATTGAATTGTTCAACACTACACAGGAGAATATTAACCTGAAAACTCTGTATTTGTCTGACGACACTGAAATACCATCCAAATGGGCATTTCCAGACACTTCAATACAAGCAAAAAGTTTTATAAACGTTTGGGTTGATAATGATGTTTCACAAACGGGTCTTCATGCTAATTTCAGATTATCAGAAAATGCAGGACAAATAATACTATATTGTGAAAACAACACTTATATTGATTCTGTGACTTACAGTTTGCAGCTTGCTGAAAAAACCTACGGACGTTATCCCAACGGATACGGGTCTTTCGTTTACATGCTTCCTACTTTCGGAAAACATAATTATGTAGGAACTACACCACTATCAGGCTTTCTGCTTTATCCAAATCCTGCAAACAATATCATCTACGTAGAATTCCCTTCAAAAGAAAACTTTCTTTCTCTGGAAATTACAGATATGAAGGGAAGTATTGTGAAATCAAGAAAGAATTTTGCCGATTCCGGCAGTAACGAATCAGGAATCCTGCCTGTTGATGTTTCACAATTTCAAAAAGGAATTTATTTTTTTAAAATAGTCACTGAAAATAATGTTAATACAAAAAAGTTTGTGATATATTAATGTTATCAGCAACCCTATTTGACGATGCTACAGTAGAAACTGGACACGCAGACACGGGCAGACAAAAGAACCAAATTTTCCCTCCAGTAATCAAGAACAGGTTTATTTTGAATTTGTCCGCTTGACAATAAATAATGTCCGTTTTAAACATTTCCTTATTACATTCGGTTGGACTTTATTCTATATTTGCTCCGTTATGACTTCAACTATTCCTATAAAGAAACTTTTTAAAACAGGACTTTATACCTCCCCATTAATAGGAGCATTAGTGGTTGCCCCTGATGTTATTGTCAATTCAGAAACGTTAATCGAATTTTCTAAAGGAATAGTGCTGGTCGCATTTATTGTTCTTTTTATTTGGGTAATAAACATTTTGCTCGTATATTTAACAGAAAGAAATAATCGCCGGAAACTTCCTGTTTACGCCAGATATATTCTCAGTTATTTTATCTGCTTTACTCTTATTATTACAATGGGTTTTCTGAAATCTTCTATGGAAGATGAAAGGGAAGCAGAACATTTGCTCAGGCATAATCCGGAAACAATGTTCAGCACAGGTATTATATTTGCAAGTTTAATATTGGGCTTTGTCCTCAACACAATAGTTTTGATTATACAGGATTTCATATTACTCCGGGAGAAAAAAACGAAGATAGAACTTGAAAATGCAGAATTAAAAATCAAAAACGCAGAAGCAACGAACCAGCAGTTAAAACAACAAATCCATCCTCATTTTTTGTTTAATTCCCTGAATACGTTAAAAACGCTTTTCAGGAAACACCCAGATAAAGCAGAAGATTATCTCATAAAATTATCCGATTTTCTAAGAGCATCCATTTCATCAGACACACCAAATATCGTAAAGTTAAATGATGAGATAAAACTATGTATTGATTATCTGGAAATGCAGAAAATGAGATTTGGCGAAGTACTGCAATATACTATAAACATTCCTGAAGAGATTCAGAATTCAGGTTACGTTCCTGTATTTTCATTATTGCCATTACTTGAAAATGCGATTAAACACAATGTCTTAACAAACGAAATGCCTCTTATTATTAAAACCGAATATGAAAACGGAAGGATTATTACAAGCAATAATAAACAACCCAAACTATCAACAGAACTAACAACAGGATCAGGATTGGAAAATCTTTCAGAGCGATATAAAATTCTTTCAGGAGATGAAATAATTATTAACTCCAGCGATAAAATATTTTCCGTGAGCATAAAAATACTTGACAATGAAAATAGCAATCATAGAGGACGAACAACTAACGGCTGAAGATTTAGCCGAAACTATTTTAAAAGCCGAGCCATCGGCCCGTATTACCTGCAGCTTGCGTTCCGTCAAAGAAGCTATTTTGTATTTTCAGAAAAATGAAACACCTGATTTGGTTTTTTGCGACATCCAGCTCGGTGACGGATTAAGCTTCGAAATATTTAAAACACTTTCTATTTCCACACCCGTTATTTTTTGCACTGCCTATGATGAATATGCCTTAAAAGCATTCAAAGCAAACGGAATTGATTACATACTCAAGCCATTTACCAAAAAAATAATTGCCGATGCTCTCACCAGATACAAAGAATTAAAAAACAATTTTTCAAGCGCTGCAACAAGTTACGAAACTATACTGGAATTATTTGAAAACAGAAAAAACCAACAACCGGCATCAGTCTTAGTTTATATTAAAGATAAAATCCTGCCGGTAAAACTGAACGACATTGCACTTTTTTATATTGATAATGAAATAACCCGCATTATCACCTTCGACCAAAAAAATTATTCCATTAACAAAACTCTTGAAGAATTGGAAAAACAAACTGGCAGTGATTTTTACAGGGCAAACAGGCAATACTTAATAAACAGGAAAGCCATTACTGACGCATCACAATATTTTGCGCGAAAATTGGCCGTCAATCTTTCTATCCCCTTCAATGAAAGAATAACAGTAAGCAAAGAAAAAGTTACTGATTTCCTGCACTGGCTTTCCGGAAA
>JAZDMF010000253.1:0-24854 GCA_043801235.1 Bacteroidota bacterium
TAAAATGATTTACCTTTTTAATAAAAAACATATAGTTGTCTTTACTGTTGTATTTTTGTTTTTCATAAATGTAACTGCTCAACTCATTGAACCGAAAGGGGTTTATGCAGTAATTGCAATAGATAACTATGGTAATTATGATACAAATGATGTCAATCAAATCATCGCAAATCCTGCTGTTTGCGGGTTGACAATACGAGAGCAATGGAAAAATATTGAGCCGAGTGAGGGCAATTTTGACTTTTCCAGAATTGACGATGCTATTGCCCGTGCAACAATGCTGAATAAAACCATTCAACTTATTATCGTTCCCGGCTTTTATTCTCCCGATTGGGTTTTATCGCAGATTGATTCCTGCGAAGGATATTTAATAAGTCCTGATACCTTACCGGCTCCTTGCGGTAAACTCAAAATGATAGTTCCATACGGCGTTGATGGTGGTGACACTTTATGGTTTCCTTTGCCCTGGAACAGTTTATACAAGCAAAAGTGGCAGAATTTTCTTGTTGCATTAGCACAAAAGTATAATAGTAACTCTACGGTTGTTTCAATTGCCCTGGGCGGGCCAACATCCGTTTCCTGCGAAATGACTATGCCCGAATGGTTAAGTCCAAATAGATGGAGAGATATTCTTCAACTTTTTTATCCCTTTGGTGATCCACACAGGGGTTCTAATCTGGCTTTCATTGAAGAATGGGAATACTCCATTTTATTATACGATCAGATTTTTACAGATAAAACAATTGTTGTTACTATGGCCAATGCCCTGATATACTTTATTTCCAACCCACCGGAAGAAGCAAGAGATACAATTTTAGAATATTTCAAAACTGTTCCATATATCAATAATTTCAAAGGAGCTCAAACCAGTGGACTGATGGCCTGCCATAACTATCCGAATGACATTCAAAAGGTAAAAGAAATGACTATGTACAATGTCAAAGGAGGTGCTCAGTTTGCCGCCCCGGCAACCTGTTATCCCAATAGTATGGGATGCGACAGTTGTGCTGTTCCCGTTTTTTGCACTGGAATTACTGCTGATTCGGCCGTTAGAAAAGTACTTGCTGTTTTTTTTGATAGTACCTCTTGTGGAAATACTTTTGGGAACGGAAATATTGGAACTTATCAATTGAATTATTTGCAGGTGTACTCAACGGATATTTCCTATGCTAACAGCAATTCAGCAGTACAATTGCTTTTTTCTGAAGCAAATAATTGTTTGAACGGGTGTATTCTAACAAGTGTACAGGAGATCAAAAACAACATCCCGGAAAGTGTACTGGTTTATCCAAATCCATTTAGCAACAAGGTTAGTATACAGTTGCCCGACAATAATTGCCAGTTGAAAATTTTTGATATGCTTGGAAATATTGTTTTTAAAAAAACACTTAACTCAAAACAAGAAACTTTAAATTTAAATTTATCTGATGGAATTTATTTTCTGCAAGTGAAATCTTCTAACTTTGTTCAAACAGAAATACTGGAGGTAATAAAATGAAAAAACTTTTTTTAGGAATTATTTTTCTTTCTTCTGCTTCATTCATTTCTTTTTCCCAAAACCCGGGCGATGCCACTTTCTTCTCACCCGATATTCACATTATGAAAATTTATTTCTCACAAATCAATTGGTGGGATTCGCTGGTGATGTACAAGCCATTAGATAAAAAGATGCTTGGAGATGTGGATATCGACGGTACTTACGTTGATTCCGTGGGAATTCAGTTTAAAGGGAACTCTTCTTTTAGTAAGGACAGTTTGAAAAATTCGTTCAAGATCGACTTCAATGAGTTTGTGAGCGGACAGAAATATGACGGGCTGAAAGTCATTAATCTGAACAATGGCGCCAGTGACCCCACGATGATGCGCGAAAAAATATTTCTTGATTTCTGCAGTGAAGTCGTTATTGAGGCTCCGCGCGCAACATATACAAATCTTTACATTAATGACACGCTTTGGGGATTTTATACATTGGTAGAACAAGTGAATAAAACTTTTTTAGAGAATGAATACGGAAATGATGGAGGCAATCTTTTCAAAGGAGACCCAAGTGGCACACTTGAATGGTTCGGCAATAACCCCGCCAATTATTACAACAGTTATGAACTCAAAACCAATGAAACCGAAAACGACTGGACAGACCTTGTGCATCTCATTGACGAAATTAATAACACTCCCTCCGCAAACTTTTACGATTCGATTGAAGTTGTTTTGAATAGTACTGCATGGATAGAAGGATGGGCAGCCAATAATATTTTCGTAACCCTTGATTCGTATATGGGATCAGGGCACAATTATTATGTCTACCATAATACGGAAACGGACAAATTTGATTTCATTATCTGGGATGTTAACGGAACGTTCGGAGGAAATAAACAGATGGTTTCTCCAATTGAGAATCTGAGCATACTTTTTATCCCCCCAAGCCCGTTAATCCGCCCGCTGAACAAAAAAATGCTGCAAGACAATACTTACAAAAACAATTATGTGAACACCGTTTGCAATTATGCGAGCAATTATTTTTCTCACGCTTATTTTGACCCGATAATTGACAGTTTGGCAAACCTCATACGCCCTTATATATATGCCGACACTAACTATCTTTATACGAACCAGCAGTTTGAGGATAACATCAATATAGAT
Organism: Bacteroidota bacterium; assembly: GCA_043801235.1. Taxonomy (GTDB): domain Bacteria; phylum Bacteroidota; class Bacteroidia; order Bacteroidales; family CG2-30-32-10; genus DAOQAK01. The sequence continues at coordinate 2,641 of JAZDMF010000253.1, forward strand.
GTAATAACAGGGACTGATACTATTCCCGGATTGAAATCCTTCATCACTAAACGCAGAAACAGTTTAGCTTCTCAACTGGCAGCCGAAGGGTGTTTTTTAGGAGTGAACGATATCGGCAATGAGCCTGTTTTTGAATTTTTTCCTAATCCCTGCAGTGATGTTGTATGTGTTCGTTCTGAATTTCAAGATTTGCAGTTAAGGATTTTCGATATGCTCGGAAATGTTGTTTATAAAAAAACTTTAAACTTTAAACACGAAACCCTGAATTTGAATTTACCGAACGGACTTTATTTTTTACAAGTATATAACAATTCATCCTTTCAAACCCAAATGATGGAAGTTATTAAATGAATTTTATCAGTAGTAAAACAAAATAATATCACATGAATTATTTGTTTTCTTTTGACCGGTAATTTTTATACTATGAGAAAATATTTACCCATATTATTTGTGCTTCTGAATGTTACACTGGTTGCGCAGCAACCCCATATCAACTGGTGGTTCGATACTAATGATGCATCCTTCGGGCAGCCGGCTGCCGGCGACATTGACAATGACGGAAAGCTTGAAGTTGTTTTTGGCTGCTACAGGAATGACAGTTGTGTTTACGCTTTGAATGCAGAAGACGGAACACTTCTCTGGAAATACAACACACACCCTGCAGGCGCCGAAGGCTGCAATGATGTTGCTCCAATAATCTATGATATCGATAATGACGACAGCCTGGAAGTAATTGTTCCAAGTTCATGCAACCCGAAAACATTTTGCTTTAATGGAAGAACGGGAGTTGTAAAATGGCAAACGCCAACTCGCGGTAGCGATTCCCCTCCGACAATTGCGGATATTGACAACGATGGAAAACCTGAAATTCTTCATGGCGAATTCGGCGGTTATGTTATTTGCATAAATGCAGAAAATGGAAGTGTATCATGGGAAATCCCTGTTGATCTTGATTCATGGATACAGACCGCTCCCACCATTGTTGACCTTGACAATAACGGACAGCTTGATTTTGTTGTTGGAACATGGAATGCAACAAATTATGACAGCAACAAAGTTTATGCATACCGCGGAAATGATCATTCTCTTATATGGAAATATCCGGTACGTGATGTTATGTATCACGGGTTTGGAGTATCAGACCTTGATTCTGACGGAAAGCCGGAGCTGGTGGTCGGCTCATACAACGACACCTTATATTGTATTAACGGCGATGACGGAACAACCTGCTGGAAATATGCCTATGCTTCTTCTTATTACACAGGAGCACCTCCGTCAATTGCCGATATTGATAATGACGGCAGCTGTGAAGTTGTTTTTGTAAGCTGGTATGTGGTCGGAGCATTATCATCATCAGGAAACCTGAAATGGCATTACAGCATTCCCGGCTATGAACAGGCGTTCAGGGGAGCGGCTCTTTCCGATATAAACAATGATGATTACCTCGATGTAATTTTCGGAACCGACGGCGGTTTAGTATATGCTTTGAACGGTAACAACGGAAGTTTGATATGGGCAAAAGACCTTGCAGCACATTATGGCAATTCCCTTTTTGAATTTGATAACGCCCCCCTGATCGCTGATTTCAATGGCGATGACACACTTGATGTCTTTATTGTTGGCGGACATGCTGAATACCCTGATTTTCAAAATGATTTCGGACGTGCCTATATGATTTCTGCAGGTGTCGGCAATGGCCCTGACTGGCTGATGTTCCAAAACAATATTTTAAGAAATTCAAGTTTATGCGCTGATACAACCAGCGATATTCCAACATATGAATTTCCTGAAAATATAATTACAGTATATCCAAACCCTGCATCATCATTCATTTTTATAAAATCTGACGAAAAAATTGCAGAAGCGTTTCTGATTGATATTTTTGGAAAAAAATATTCCTGTAGTATTGAACAGAATGATAATAAAGGACAAATAATCAGTTTTGATAAAATGAAGGACGGAATATATTTTCTTGATGCAAGAAATAATGAAGGCGAACGAATGATCAGAAAAATTATTATTATTAACTGACAATAGCAAACCTTTCAATCACCTCGCTGCTCTTTATAAAGGAATTTTCATAATTTTACTGAAATTTATCTGAAATGAAGAAAAGATTCATCAATGTCCTACTTCTTTCTTTTTTCTCAGTAACATTGTTTGCACAGAATTGGGTAGATATGATGCAGGATAGTAACGCAAATTTCTATTCTATTCAAAAAGCATTTAATAATTTTTGGGAAGGAAAAAAAATTGAGAAAGGCAAAGGGTGGAAACAATTCAGGCGCTGGGAAAATTTCATGGCACCACGGGTATATCCCGGCGGTGAAATGAATCATGCGGCCGATCTGTGGTTTGCCTGGCAGTAAATGAAAAAAAACGAATCTGCAAGCAAATCAACCACAACAGCCAACTGGACATCGCTCGGACCTGTTACCATTCCTTCAAATGGCGGTGGCGCCGGGCGCATCAACTGCATTGCATTTTATCCAGACAATCCAACAATAATGTTCGCAGGAAGCCCGTCAGGAGGATTATGGAAATCGACAGACGCTGGTAACAGTTGGAGCACCAACACTGACCTGCTCCCCAACATCGGGGTTTCAGGTATTGCCATTGATCCTATCAACCCTGACATCATGTACATCGCAACAGGCGACGGCGATGCCGGCGACACATATACAATTGGTGTTCTTAAATCAATCGATGGTGGAATGACATGGAATACAACCGGACTTACATATAACGTATCGCAAATGAAATCGGTAAGAAAACTTTTAATCCATCCGATAAATACTGATACTTTATTTGCTGCTACGAACGCAGGTATTTACCGCAGCCCTGACGCCGGAAATACATGGACAAATGTCCGGTCCGGAAATTTCTACGACATAGAATTTAAACCCGGCGATCCTTCTGTTATCTGGGGAGCTACGTTTAACCGTATTTATAAATCAACAAATTCCGGAACAATTTTTTTAATATGTTCAGCATTCAGCCCTGATGATGTTGCACGGCTAAGTATTGCTGTTACGGCGAACGATCCGGATTATCTATACATCCTCGGAGGAAATAATATTGATTACGGCCTTGCAGGGGTATGGAAAACAACCGATCTTGGCTTATCATTCACATTATGCGCCGACAGCCCAAACATGCTTGGATGGACCACCGGCGGTACTGATTCCGGCGGACAAGGCTGGTATGACCTTGCCATTGCCGCAAGCCCCGCAAATAAAAATACTGTATTTATTGGAGGAGTAAATATATGGAAAACCACCGATGGCGGCACAAACTGGTCGCTAAACGCACATTGGTACGGCGGAGACGGAAAACCTTATGTTCACGCCGATATCCATGCTATAGAATTTGTCCCCGTAAGCGGCAGCAATATTTATGCGGGATGTGACGGTGGTGTTTTTAAAACAACCAACACCGGTGGTGCCTGGACTGATAAAAGCAGTACTCTTTCGATTGCCCAGATGTATCGGCTGGGTTGTTCTGCTACCGACCCCGACCTTGTTATTACCGGATGGCAGGACAATGGCAGCAACCTTTATAACAATTCTGCATGGTCGAATGTAATCGGTGGTGATGGCATGGAATGCATGATTGATTATTCAGCGCCAAATTATGTTTACGGAGAAATTTACTATGGCGATATGTACCGTTCAGATAATGGTGGCATTTCATGGAATTCCATCACTGATGACATTACTGAAGAAGGTGACTGGATAACTCCATATATACAGGATCCGCAAAATCCGCAAACTATTTACGCCGGATTCTGTAATTTATGGAGATCGGATAACAGAGGCGATTCATGGACAAAACTTTCCGATTTTATCGGCTCAAATAAAATTACTGCCATTGCTGTCGCTTCTTCCAACACTGATGTTATTTACATAAGCCGCAGCGGTGTTATACTGAAATCAACCGACGGAGGTACTAATTTCGCAAATGCTTCGGTCGGACTGCCTTCACTCACCCCCACTTATATTGCCGTAAGCCCTGTCGACCCTGAAGTTTTATGGATTAGTCTTTCCGGTTACTACAACGGGTATAAAGTTTTTACAAGCCGTAACGGCGGTGCCACATGGACAAATTTTTCAGGTTCTCTTCCGAACATTCCTGCAAATACTATTGTTATGGAAACGGCTTCGGATGAAGGCTTATACCTGGGTACCGATCTCGGTGTATTTTACCGCGACAGCACAATGGCAGACTGGATTTCATACAACACAGGTTTGCCAAATGTGGTTATAGATGAACTTGAAATTCATTACGGTAGCGGAAAACTTCGAGCTGCCACATACGGCCGCGGATTATGGGAAACCGATCTTTATTCAGTGGTGGGAACTGGAAATGATTTCACACTTCTGGAAAACAAAATGGATATTTTTCCAAACCCGTCCTCAGGCATTATCAATATTTATTTATCCTGTCTTCAGGAAAATGAATCTGCGGAACTTATCATTTTTAACAGTATCGGAGCTATCGTATATTCTAAAAAGTTCACAGCAACATCCGGCTGCTGTATATCTGCTGACATGGACAATAAACCACAGGGATTGTATGTTATTAAAGTTAGAACAGCTCAGCATATTTTCTCCGGCACTTTTGTAAAAATTTAAATTTATTATTTATGAAAAAGATACTGGCATTTTTTCTTGTCCTCTTTCTTATGACCTTTCTGTCGTGCGTTACCGATAAAAAAGATAATGATTATAAAAATGAAAAAATGCTTGCAGAACGTATTCAATATGATGTTCTGATAAAAACACCTAATCCTGATTTAGACTGGTGGACACAAAATATTGAAGGATCCAAACGGGAAGCATTCGTAAAAACCATTCTTGACCTGGCATATACAGGAAAAGTGAAAGCATACGATTACTTCAATAAACCCCTAACTCCTGAAGAAGTAAAAGCTATCGACAATTCTACCGACACTATTACTATGCCGGATATAAATGATCCCTCAAAAACATATGACACTGTCATCAAAAGTGAACTTGATATTCAAAAAATCACTAAGGTGCGCTTCCTTGAAGAATGGTATCTTGATGAAAAAAAATATTCTTTCGATAAAAAAGTTTGCGGGATTATGTTACTGAAGGAAAATTACAGCGACTCCATGGAATTGCGCGGATATACGCCTTTGTTCTGGCTTTACTTAGATGATGAATATCCGGCAAAGATGAAATAATAATTTACGGAGTTACGAAGAACTTATCCGAAAAAATACTATTAGGGTGATTAATTTTGAGCAGATAAATTCCACCGGCCAATTTTGTTGCATCCAGTTTTAAGGTATTTAAACCTTTATCACATTTTTTATTTACTTCACTGATAAGCCTGCCTTCTGTATCGAATACCGACACTGTAATATCAACCTCTCCCTCTGACATGAAAAGAATATTCAGGTTTTTATTATCATCAACCCAGGTATTGAAAATTCCATCGCCGGAATCATCGCCGAAAAACACAGGCCTGATTTCGGAATATGAGAATGCCCCGTCGAAATCCGTTTGCTTCAAACGATAATACGAAAGTCCGGGCAAAGGTTCTTCATCAATTGTATTGTAAGTTAAAAGGGAGTTGCTATTGCCGGCACCATCAATATCAAAAAGTTTTTCAAAGTCGGTTGATGTCTTGGATCGCTCTATAGTAAAGTAATCGTTATTTGTTTCAGATACGGTGCTCCATTTCAGGTCTACGTGATCATTATCAGCTATTGCTGTAAAAGAAAGTAATTCCACAGGTAAAGGGGTCTCTCCTTCACAACCTGTTAATCCCAAATTGACCGGAGTATAACCTGATGAATATTCATCAGCCCCGATATCAGGAGGATTGGAACGGCTTTCACCATCGTAGTCGGTGGTAGTGCTTTGCCGTCCACCGACACCAATTGCAGGGCTTCCGCTCTGAATATGAAAATCAGGAGTAATAATAGCCTGATTCACAAATAAAGGGTCACTCTGAATACTGTTGGGATCAAGAGAAGTAGCAGTCTGCCAGGCAGCAAGGTTTGCATAATCAGTTCCAAGATAATTTCCGAAAACAAATCCGCTGCCATTACCATAAATTATATTTTTATTACTGGTAACATCAATTTTATCATTCAGGAAAATTCCATAATGGTTCGCGCTTGCATTGGATCTGTTATTAACAAAAATATTATTTCTGAGATTTAGTGAGTCATACACAGCACTGCTGTATAACAATGAACGCCTGAAAGCATAAGAATTCATGCAGGTATTATCAGTTCCACCAATATACACACTGTTAAAATGAAAACGTATTTTTAAATTAACATTGTTCCAGTCGCTGTTGTCCCAGATACCGGTAATAGAGGAATTCTTAACTGTGGTACCATCCGTTTTGTATCCAAGCTGAACCATGTTATTTGTGATGTTGTGAGTTCCCGTTTGGTTAGGGGGTACAAAGATACCGATCAGACCTGCAAAATAAGTCCCAGAAGAACCATAATTATCAGGTGCAAACAAACCGTACACGCGGTTCGCATTTATATTCATTACAAAATTGCTTCCATAGCAATTATCAAAAATACCAATAATATAAGAGGTCCATGTACCTCCAGTTACAAGTGAATTGAGCCCAAAAACAGTATTATTTGAAACAGAATGCGTGACATTTGTAGCATTCCATTGCTGGATGTAAATTCCGACAATCATTATATTCTGGCCGCCAAACTGGCTGTTGGTACTTCCCCCTTTACAATTAATGTCTCCCATCGGCCCGTACCAGCTACCACCACCTGTTCCAAAATTCCATCCAGAAATAACATATGAGCCATTATAATTATCTTCATTCGAAAGATTAAATACAACATTATTTGTAACAGAATTAGGACTAGCAACACCACCTGGCATATTGCAAATAATCCCACCTATACCACTTTGTGTAAAACCTTCTGAAGGAAAATCAAAATTCGATGTCATATTGGCCACAGTGTTATTGCTAATAGTAACAGGGCTTGAACCCATATTCAATATACCGAATACCTGACCTGCATTAGCACCATAAATACTATTGCATTGCGTTTGACTTCCAATCAGGTTGTCAGTGATCGTCGCCGGCCCTCCATTATCAACAACATAAATACCAACGATATGCTGAGAAACGGATCCGACACCGGTCCAATTCATTTTAATATTCTGAATAGTATTGCCTGAAACCGTTGTCCCACCTGATTTTACATTTATACCCTCGAATGACCAGCCATTCCAGGTAGCTCCCGCCCCGTTGAATAACCAGTAATTACCTCCGCACTGCGGAGCCTGGCCCCCAATGTAATTACCAGAGATCGTATTGCCCGTAGAGGAAGCTCCAGGTTCAAAATAAATGGGTGCTAAAGTCGAACCCGTGGTCACTACATTGGCATATAAACTATTGTTGTTTATGTTCCAGTTACTTCCGTTTCCAGTTGGCGTCACTGAAATACCTCCATTTAACGGAGATGAAGAATAGCTTGTAAAACTGCGGAAATTATAAATATTATTATTCAAAATGCTGTTGCTGGCATTGGCATTTGCTCCTGCCGTTCCGTCAGAAAGAATTCCATTATAAGGCTGGGCTGCATAATTTCCTATATTACAATATTGAATTGCATTATTACTGTTTCCACCAGCAACAGTCGATGTACCTATCTCTATAGTTCCTGTAGTATTGGTACAACTTGACTTGACCTGCAAATATTGGAGAATATTGTTTGAAGCACCGTTAATAAAAAGAAAAGTAGGATATGAACTTCCTGCTGCTGTATTTTGAATTGTCCATTTTATATCCGTCATACTGCCTGTTCCGCCTGGCCTTCCATCGAATGTAATTAAGTCTATTCCGCTTAAAGTAATTAATCCTAAACTGCCAGTAGTGCCTGAAGTCAACAGCATAGTACTTACGCTTGCTGCAGGCCTGATAGTAGCGGTCCATGTAGCCTTGCTCATTGCATATTGGTTAAATATAATGGGAAAAGTTTCCCCGACAGTTCCGTCATAGTCTTGCAGAAGCTCAAAAACTACATTACCAGTAACTGTTGCAGAATTCAGAATATTTGCAACATTCGTTAACTTAAGGAATTGCCCTGAACCCCCAACAGTATATGTACCATTTAATGTTATGGCAACACCGGTACCCAGTACAAAATAATTTAATGCTGGTGATACGGGATCGGAAAGAATCGGTGAAGGGGCAGTACCGCCACGGCTTACATACGTGCCATTTAAAGTGGTTGATTGCCCCACCCTGTTTGCCCCCCCAAGTGATGGTTCTGTTAACCGCACTGTTGTGGAAATTATGAAACCGGAACTTGTTGATGCCTGCCAGTAACGATTTGTATTCAGCGCTGATAATCCGAAACCTGCAGTACCACCGGAACTGGCATCAAAAACTTCAGCTGTTACGGTTCCGGATACACCGGTAGTCGGATTTACAAGTTCAAAAAGATTGTATACAGATTTACCTATGGGGAATATATATGTGCTTCCGGAAGCAAGGCTTGCAGGTAACGCTCTTGCCATTGGTCCTTTTATATATGATAAGGTAGAACCACCCGCCACAGCTCCTGTTCCGGTAGCGGTCACTATCAGAATATTTGTAGCATCGGTATTCAGTATGCCGCTGGTAAGTGTGAACACACCGTTCACATTCAACGGAGCGCTAAGTGTTACACCTGCGGAATTATTAATGGTAAAGTTGTACAAAGCGGATCCTGTGTATGTGCCAACGGAAAAGTTTTGTCCTGAAATACCATTAAGTGTAATACCAGAACTGGCAGCATCGCCTGTCAATGTTCCGCTATTGCTATATGTTCCGGCAATGCTTAAAATCTTTGCATTCAGGTTCAGTAAGGAACTGTTATTAATAGTAACATTCATAAAACTATAACTTCCGCCTAAAAGTACCCCTGCAACATTCGTATTAGTGATCGTCAGGTTAACATTTAAAGGATTCGTATAAGTACCGGCAATAGTGAGTGTCTGGCTTATAGTACCGTTACAATTAATAACACTCCCGGACACATTTGATGTCAAGGTACCTGTATTACTCAATGGTGTTGCACCTGCGATATACAGGGACTGTCCGTTTAAATCCAATGTATTATTTACATTGCTTGTCGTTACAGTTCCCTGGACATATGTTGAAGTGCCTCCGGTTACCAAGGTTTTTGTTGTTGCAGAGCCTGCTCCAAGTGCGAGGTTGCCATAACCGGGACTTGGAATGCAATAAATATTCTGTGAAGCAACTGCATTATAATTAACAGTACTTCCTGAATTAAAAGAGAAATTCGCGAATAAAGGCATAGGTCCGTTATATCCGGAAGTAACGGAAATGTTGGTATTGGTCATTGTATACACACTTGCTGAATTAAGTGTGAATGTACCAGAACCTGTACCGGGGCCGCTGACCTGAAAAGCACCATCAGCTAAGGTGGATGAAGTAGCAACTGTAATACTTTGAGCACTTACAGCTGTGGCTAAGGTTTTAACTGCAGATCCGCCAATACCTAATATCCCATACGATGTAAGAGTAACCGTTCCATTAGGAGTCGAAACTATTGTATGCGCCCCGGCACCATTATAATTAAAAGTGCTTGTTGGATCCAGGGTAATGGAAGTATAAACACTCGGCATATAAGGAGAGGCAGTATGAAGAGTAGTATAAGCTGCATTTGCATTAACACTGAATGAACCCGATGCATTTCCTGTCATGGTATAGGTTGAAGCCCCGTCGCTGAATGAACCCGATGCAATCGTTAAATCTCCATTCACTGTAATATTTCCTGCTGCAGTAGCAGTCGGAGTGGTCAGAGGCGATGTAGTTCCAATAGTAAGGTGATAATAAGTTGTTGATTTGACAGATTGTGTTGAAGATCCATTGTAAATTACGTTATTTAATGTACCACCAGCTCCAGTAGCTGTTAAGGTAGTAATTGCAATTACTGCAGTCGGGCTGTAATATAACAGTCCTGCAGAAGTTCCGTCAGTAGCAGAAACTGGAATTCCGTTTATTGTGCCTCCGGCGTAGCCATTTACAAAAGCGCCTGCACCACTTAAAGCAGTATTGATTTTTACTGTGCCGGCATTGATGACACCATTTGTTGCATTGACAACCGACAAAGTACCGGCAGTTATAGTACCGGCATTTATTAAGCCATTGCTTAAACTTACAGTAAATGTCCCGCTCACTGAAAGATTGTTATTGGAATTTAAATATCCCGACCCGGAAATTGTGACAGTGGTAAATGAAAATGCATTGCTTCCACTGATGATTTTGTTTGTACCACTAAGAGTGTATGTTCCGGTTCCTGATGTGAATGTACCATCGTTTTGTAAATTCCCGCTAATTGTAACAGGGGCATTTGAAGAATTATTCCATGAACTTCCGTTATTCACAATAACATTTCCAAATGTTTTCGCAGTTGCATTATTGGCAATTAACAGAATTTCAGAAATACTGGTTGTATAAGTGTTACTTTGCGCCAGTGAGGTCGTGAAAGCATTTACTGTAAACGTTCCGTTGGTTATGGTTAAATTTCCTGCTAGGGTCGTCGCACCTGTTCCTGTAATTGATGCCCCACTGGCATCATCCAGTTCCAAATTCCCAAATGTACTTGTACCCCCGCTGATAGCATGTACACCTGAGCCTCCGCTAAGGAATATTTTACCTGTTCCAGAATGGGTGCCATTATTTACAACATTTCCGTTCACGGTAATTGTATAACCTGCATCTGCAAGAGTATTGCCTGCATTGATGGTGAGTGTTCCCCCAACAGTAAAATCATTTCCTGCTGTTTTAGTAATTGCAACCGGAGCTGCAAGTTTAATATTGCTATATGCTGAGGAAAGACCTGGAATGATCTGTGCAAGGTTAGACATAAAGCTCACCGTACTTCCGGTAGTGAATGTATAAGAAGTGAAAGTTGGAACAGTAGTTCCGACAGTTGTGCTGCCCACATTATAAGTAGATGTCGCTGCAATGCTCAAGTTTCCGGAACCACCTGTGATAACATATCCCCCGTCATTGAATACAGGTGTGTTCACATTCATATTTCCGTAAACAGAAATCGCTCCTGTCAACGAGTTGGAAACAGTACTGTTGAAATTTACATTATTGAAATAATTAAAAGCAGGAATATTTTGTGCCACAGTGCCATTGAATATTATAATACTTCCTGTGTAAGTATAAACTGCTGCACCCGGCGTGAATGTATTAGCAATACCAATTGTTCCGGTGGATGATAAAACCGGAGTAGTGGCAGTGTTTGCTGTCAGGTTATAATAATTTATCGGAGCTATTACCTGGCTGGTTCCCACATATGCAACGGTACTTGCAGCAGCTGTTGCATTGACAGTGCCACTGTTTGAAAAAGTCCCGTATATTGTAAGAGTATAAGCACCTATCGTCAATGTGCAACTATTACCAATGGTAATATCATATACTGTTTCGCTTGCAGTATTAATATTTGGCTGGTAGGAAGCTACGGGATTATTAATGATCACACTCGCATTTGAAGCATTTGGAATCGAAGCAGGGCTCCAGTTGCTGGCTGTTGCCCAATTGGCACTTGTCACACCAATCCATGTCCACGTGTTGGTAACCACCGGATCGTTATTTGTTTCTCCAAGGTTTAAAGGATATGTCCCAGCAGCTGTTAACGGGAACGCGTTTTTAGTTATAGTAATATTACTTCCTGAAGTACCATTACTGGTTTGGCTTTGATTGGTCCAGTAACCACTATGCTGCCATATTTTCACATTGGCTGCACCAGAAGGAACTGTATTAAAATCTGCATTTTGATATGCCATTGTAATATTTGGGCCTGTTGTTCCTATAGTCCCACTTAAAGTGACATTGAAAATATAACCTGCACGTACATTTGCATTGCTGCTTCCATCAACAGTGGGTACATTTGTCGGGGAATATGATGTTCCTCCGCTGTGATTAATAAATCCAATTTTTACGGTTTCATTGATTACAATATTGGTTATTGCATTGGTAACAATTGTGAATGGCCGATAACCGTCTATATCACCTGCAGGACCTACAGGGAAATTCAAGGTTAAGCCTGAACTTAAAGCAGCAATAGTTTCACTTAGCACAAAACCACCCGTGCTACCGAGAAAAGCATAGTAACTTTTTTCATTTCCTGTATTTAATGAATTTCTCAGGTTAGAAGCAGCAGCAACATTATTTGTATAAGTGACAGTACTATTTCCCATCTTCACAATACCACTTGTTAATGTAAAAGTGGTAGCAGCAGTTGAAAAAATTAAATTTCCGTTTATTGCCAGTACACCACCTCCTGAAGCATTGCCATTCATAACCAGAGCAGATGCTGCTGCGGATAAAGTAAGATTACCGGCAATAGTAACTGTAGGGCTACTGATTGTGTTAGTTGTGCTTGAGTTATTAAACGTAAGAGATGAAAAAGTTTGAGCACCACTGGTAAGATTTATTATTCCCATACTACTTGAACTGCCACCAAGGACAAGTATTGCTGCACTGGTACCACTTGTCAGAGTTCCAGCGCCTGCTATCATTCCACTCACTGTAAGAGTTATTCCACTGTTAACTGTAAATGCACCGACAGAAACAGTAAGAACTCCTGAAACTGTTGTATTAGTTGCTAATGCTGTACCTGCAGCATTGTTCAGTGTTAAATTAGGAATGGTATTACTGGTGTATGTCCCTGCAATAGTTAATGTTTGGGCAGCAGTTCCATTAAGAGTCACACCTGAATTTGCAGTGGTTGCATTAAAAGTTCCGGCATTGGACATGACAGCACCAGTTGCCGATAGTCCAAGAGTGTAACCGTTTACATTAAAAATATTTCCGGCTGTAGTTGTAAGAGAACCAATATTTGCATTTTTATCCAATGCAACTGTGCATGTTGTCCCATTAACCGACAGTACTCCATTTGTAGGAGTGGTTGCCACAGGAAGTTCGTTCAAAACGGAATAAGCCTGCGATGCTCCATTATATGTAATGGCATATGCACCTGTGGTATAACCGAAGACAGGAATATTTGCCAGTGAACCCGCCGTGCGTGCAGTTGTAACTGCTGTTGCAGGAATCCCTATTGTTAATGTTCCTGATCCTCCAAGTATTCCTGCAGTCAATGTCAACTGTGTTTGAATTGTTACATTTTGATTCAGGCTTACTCCCGCTGCATTGTTTATTATAAGATACATCAACCTGCCGTTCGTTGTTGGCGGTGCTGCTGATGTATAATTGCCTGCACCTGCAACACTTTGTGCTGACGTTCCATTCATCGTTATTGATGATGCTGCATTGTTGGAATATATCAATCCGTCATTTTGCAGATTATTCTTTATGTTGATATTGAATGCTCCGAGTGTTAATATTCGTCCACTGTTGATAGTCAAATTTCCAACATTAATATTTGTTGTTCCCAATGTCACTCCTGTGGCTGCATTCGTATTATCAACAATCATATTGCTGATAAGTGAGCCCGTATAAGTTCCTGCTAACGTAAAGGTTTGTACAACCGTTCCATTAAACAATAATGTTGAAGTCCCTGCACTTGCATTAATAACACCTGTATTACTAACAGGTGTTGTCAGCGATAATCCTAATGTATATCCATTCAGGCTAAAAGTGGTTGTCGTTGCTACACTGGTGGTCAATGTGCCAATGTTCGCATCAGTTGTAAGGGTTACATTCGTATTGGCTATTTGAACAGTCAATATTCCATTTGTAGGTGTGGATGACGGTGGTAATTCATATCCGGTATTGATTGCTGCACCGCCATTGTATGTAATGGCGTATGCACCTGTTGTGTAGCCAAAAGTCGGTACATTTGCAAGTGAACCCGTTGTGCGTGTAGTTGTCACTACTGTCGCTGGTATTCCTATTGTAAGGGTTCCAGTTCCTCCCAGTACGCCTGCTGTCAGTGTCAAAGCTGTCTGTACTGTCACATTTTGATTCAGGCTTACCCCAGCTGCATTGTTTATTATCAGGTACATCAGCCTGCCATTAGCTGTGGGGGGTGCAACAGAGGTATAATTGCCCGCACCTGATATACTTTGGGCTGATGTTCCGTTTATCGTGATGGATGATGCTGCATTGTTTGAATATATTAATCCATCATTCTGAATATTGTTTTTAATATTGATATTATATGCTCCGAGCGTCAATATTCGCAATGCATTAACTGTAAGATTTCCCACATTGATATTCGCAGTTCCTAACGATAAACCGGTTGCAGCATTCGTGTTATCAACAATTATATTACTGATAATCGAACCTGTATAGGTTCCCGCTAATGCAAAGTTTTGCGCAACGGTTCCATTAAATAACAATGTTGATGTTGCTCCATTAGCTGTAATTGTACCTGTATTGGAAATGGAAGTGAGAAGTGATAATCCAAGCGTATATCCATTCAGGTTAAATGTTGCACCTGCTATTGAAGTTGTAAGAGTTCCTATATTGGCATCCTTGTCAAGGGTAACAGTTGTTGTAGCAGTTGAAACTGTCAGTACGCCGTTTGTGGGTGTGCCGGAAGACGGCAATTCATTTAATACAGTATAATTTGTTGCTGCGGAATTATAATTTATTGCATAGGCACCGGTTGTGTAATTGAACGAGGGGACATTGGCTAATGAACCTGCAAGACGAGTAACTGTAACATTGGTAGCAGGAACGCCGATTGTCAATGTTGAAGAAGTCAATACTCCTGCAGTAAGCGTCAGTAATGTACGGACAGCAAAGCTTGCATTTATAGTTACTCCTGCTGTGTTATTGATATTCAGGTTCAGCAAACTTCCTGCTATGCCTGTTGTCCATGTTTCACTTCCGCTTCCATTTATATTTTGTGCAAGCGTTCCGTTCATTGTTATAGTTGAATTGGCTGCAGTAGAATTTATAGTTCCATTATTCGTGAGATTATTTTTTATATTAATATTATAACCTGCTAATGTCAATATTCGCGATGCATTAACTGTAAGATTTCCCACATTGATATTTGCAGTTCCTAACGATAAACCGGTTGCAGCATTCGTGTTATCAACAATTATATTACTGATAATCGAACCTGTATAGGTTCCCGCTAATGCAAAGTTTTGTGCAACTGTGCCATTAAACAACAATGTTGATGTTGCTGCGCTTGCATTGATAACTCCTGTATTTGCAACTGATGTTGCATCTGATAATCCCAATGTATAACCGTTCAGGTTAAAAGTAGTAGTGGTTGCAACACTTGTTGTGATTCTCCCGATATTCGCATCCGCCATGAGAGTTACATTTGTGTTTGCAATCGAGACGGTCAGCACTCCATTTGTCGGTGTGGAGGATGGAGGTAGTTCATATCCCGTATTAATTGCAGCGCCCCCGTTATAGGTTATGGCATAGGCACCTGTTGTATACTCAAAAGTTGGAACATTTGCCAGTGAACCTGCTGTACGTGTTGTTGTCACTGCTGTCGCCGGTACTCCAATCGTAAGGGTTCCTGTTCCCCCCAACACTCCTGCTGTCAAGGTCAAAGCTGTTTGTACAGCAATATCAATATTCAGGTTGGCACCTGAAGAATTATTAACTACAAGATTTAATAATCTTCCTGTTGTACCAGTAGTCCATGTTCCTGATCCGCCAATATTCTGCAAAGCAGTACCGTTCATTGTCAGTGAAGAACTTGCAATAGTTGTATTTATGGTGCCGTCATTAACGACATCACCTTTAACACTAACAACAAAACCACTGAAGTTCATCGTACCTGTAGTATTCGTCAATGATCCTGCAACTGTCATTGCTCCGCTTATTGCACCTGTTGCCGTGGTTTGCCCGGCACAATTCCATGTCACATTTCCGAAAGTGCCAGAAAATCCTGTAGGGTTAGTAGTTGTTATTCCCGTAATGTTGCAGATAGATGAAGCATTCCAGGTTGCTGTTGGAACAACTCCGCCGTTTCTTGCATGATTATATGTTGATCCTGAAGAAAAAACAAGTGTAGCAGCTGAACTGGTTATTGTTCCACCATTATTGTTTATCATACCTGTCGAAGACGCGGTAAAAATGGAGGTGGCAACCGCTGAAGTTGTAAAAGTACCTGAGTTTACATTGAGCGTTCCGGAAATATCTGCACGCTGGCTGGCCGTAGTGGTCATTGTAATTGTTAGGGTATTTGTCGGTCCTATTTGGAGTGTTGAACCACTTTCAACCACGAGATTATTTGTTAAAGTCAGCCCATTGATAGTGAGTGTTGTTGTTCCAGAAGATTGTAATGTTATATTTGAACTGCCTGTTATCAGCAACTGTCTTATAGTTTGAGCTGGAATGGCCGTAACAGAATATGTTCCCCCATCATTAAACTGAATAATATCTGTAGTAGCAGGAGTTGTTCGAGTGGGTGACCAGTTTGTTGAAACAGCCCAACTATCACCGGATGCTCCAATCCATGTATAGGTTGTTTGGCCTGATGCGGAAATTACCCATATTAACAATAAAAGAAAAGAAAATGTAATGACAGAAATGAATTTTATTGAAAATACAAAAACTGCTTCAATTTTTTTATTGAAGGTACCTGAATGGTTAATATAAAATTTAAATTTTTTCGTATTGATACCTCATTAGTATATAAGTCTATAAAATTACTGAATATATACCGACAATATCAATACGTAAAAACCCTTATTTTTTAATATCTTCTTTAAATATTATGTCAATAAAAAAACCCGTTGGTTAAAAGCGGGTTTTTCATAATCAAATCAGCGAAATTATTCTATTAAAAGTTTCCTTGTTATCAATCCTGAATCAGAATATACTTTGATAGTATATGTTCCTTTGGGAAATGAAGTAAGATCAATTATATTATCATATTGGTTTAGCATATTGGTTTTAATCATTTTTCCTAAAACATCATACAGTTCATAATTGACTGACATGTGCGATGAGGGTATAATGACATGAACTGCATCAGAGGCAGGATTAGGATATATATTTAAATTCTCAATATTGAAACTTGTTATACTTGCTGATGATAAAATTGGTTGATATCTTAAAACTGTTGGTTGTGCAGTTCCGTCAACTGTAGTAATACCAAAAATAAATAATGGTTGCAAAATTGTATCTGTAAACCAATAATAATAATCGTCTGATATTACATTATCCTGAACTACCGTACCCATCATGTATGTTTTAATATGAAAACTTTCAATAACATGCATTCTAAGGACACCGTTAAAAGTTCCGGTAGGTAAAATCATTTGTCCCTGCATGTCGGCACTAATAGTAAGTGTACCGTCTGTAATTCTTACAGAATCTTCACCCACATTAAATGGAGCAAAATTCCCATTATAGGTAGAATTAAAATTTTGTCCTGATGTAATTGGAAAATGAAATTCGGTAGCGATAGTTCCATTTTTATATACCCCATAATTAGTGATACTTGAAAACCACCCAAGCCGGTTAATATCGTTAGCCGTATTTTGATAATAAAAATACCCAGGGGCATCACTTTGGCCACGGGCAATAGTAGCAGCAGGAAAGGAGTCTCTGCCGAGGTTAACAGGAATAGTAGTCGGGTCAACATATACAAAATCAAATGTAGTGCCCGCATTCATTAAAGCAGAAAGATCCCAAACCTTTGCAGTTACGGGTCCCACACCCACTGCATCAAAACCAAATGAGTTAGCATCTACATAATGAATACTATCACCAATAACAGGCAATTGATGTGTTTCTGAGATAGTGATTAATTGTGCATTTGCATTAAAAGCAATAAATAATATTGCTGTAAGGAATGAAGTTGTAAATAATTTTTTCATAGCGTTTTTTTTATATAAGCCACAAAACTAATCAATTCAAAAGCAGAAATCAAGTGAAATAGAAAAAATAGTGAGTTTTGTGTATGATATTCTGTTTAATTTAGCTCCATGCTAAATAAAATATATCAGGATTTCACTTTAACAAACGGAATCCGCGTTGTTCACCGCCAAACAAAATCATTGGTATCGCATTTCGCAATAATTATAAATGCAGGTTCGCGCGATGAAAACGAACATGAACATGGCATTGCTCATTTCATTGAACATGTTATTTTTAAAGGCACTTCCAAACGTAAATCATATCAGGTACTATCCCGCATGGAAAATGTCGGAGGCGAAATTAACGCATTCACTACTAAAGAAGATACTTGTATTTATTCTTCCTTCCTGAATAAATATTATGAACGTGCAATTGAACTTATTTCCGATATCATATTTGATTCCATTTTCCCTGAAAAGGAAATCGAAAAAGAAAAAGATGTAGTACTTGATGAAATCAATTCATATAAAGATAATCCTGCCGAAGAAATAATTGACGAATTCGAAAAACAGTTATTCGGAAACCATTCAATTGGTCGTTATATTCTTGGCATTCCGGAAAGTGTAAGATCGTTTTCACGCTCAAAACTGAAAAAATTCATCCGCCGTTGCTATAATACGGACCAGGTTGTTATTTGCTCTGTGGGTAATATTCCGTTTGATGAATTAATAAAACTTTCCACAAAATTTTTCGGCGACAGGAAAAATAATTCAAGGCAATGGAACCGCAAACATTTTAGAAATTATAAACCTTTTGAAAAAATCATAAAAAAGCCTGTCCATCAAATACATTGTATTATTGGCAATATTGCATACAGCAATCAGGATAAAATGAAAAATCCGATGATATTGCTTAACAACATTCTGGGAGGACAGGGAATGAATTCGCGGCTGAGCATGAACATACGTGAAAAATTCGGAATCTGCTACAATATCGATTCCTCCTACAACCCTTATTCCGACACAGGTTCCTTTGGCATTTACATGGGAACCGAAGAACAGTATATTGAAAAAGTAATTTCTCTTGTACATAAAGAGCTTGCAAAACTGCGCGATAATAAAGCCGGAACCCTGCAATTTAAGTATGCCAAACAGCAGCTTATTGGCCAGCTTGCTATTTCCTACGATCATAATCTGAATGAAATGCTTTCGATGGGAAAAAGTTTTCTGGTTTATAAAAAAGTGGATTCACTTGAAGACATCAACCGCAAAATTGAAAATATTACGGCTATGCAGCTTATGGAAGCAGCAAATGAAATATTCGAAACAAAAAAATTAAGCACTCTTATTTTCAGGGCAGGATTATAACAGAAATCTATTTTTAAAAGAATGGAAAAAATTAGCGGTACGATAAGAAATATTATTTTTTTTCAAATGACAGTTTTTTATATGTTTTTTATCCCATTGTTTTATCTTATAATTTTTATTTATTCGCTACTAAATAAAACACATTCTTTTACGAATTCGACGGCACTGATATATCTAATGATTACTATACTTTCCTATTTGTTATTCATCCTTTTTTGTTTTACATTTCTTTATCGTGGGAAAAAAAGATATAACATACAAACACTATGTATAAAGAATGGGCAAATGTATATTGGAAACATTCCAGTGGATGCCTCAAAAATCATTCAAGTAAAAAAAATGTATCATGCCTATGCGGAAAGCCATTACTTCTATGTTCAGATTGTCTTTGCAACACCTGTCACACTCAATAAAAAGGAGCATATTTTGATTAATGTATTTGAAAGATACGAAAAGAAAAAGTTCTTTAACCTGTTATATCACATAAGGCAGACACGCGAGGACAGGATCAGCTATGTTGAAGAATATTTAATAAGAAATAAATATTTTAAACGAGCATGAGTTATTAATTTCAATTACAGGACCGATATTCATTCTTTGTATATTAATTTAATAATGAAACAGGAACACGATATATTAAAATATGCAGAAGAACATTCTTCTTCTGAACCGGATATACTGAAAGAATTAAACAGGGAAACACACGTAAAAATGCTGTACCCGCGAATGCTTTCAGGGCATATGCAGGGACGTTTGCTTAGTATGATAAGTTGCATGATTCATCCTGAAAAAATTCTTGAAACAGGAACTTTTACGGGATACTCGGCCATATGCCTGGCAGAAGGTTTAAAGGAAAACGGCATGCTGCACTGCATAGAAATCAACCCTGAATATGAAGAAATAATTAAAAAATATATTGACAAATCAAATCTGGCTCAAAAAGTCATGTTGCATATCGGCGATGCCAGAAATATTATTCCCGGATTAAATGAAATGTTCGATCTGGTATTCATCGATGCCGACAAAGAACAATACCTCGAATATTATAAAATTGTTTTTGATACAGTAAAACCTGGCGGATTCATTCTTGCTGATAATGCATTATGGGACGGAAAAGTTTTAAAAAAAGGGAAAGGTATTGACAAAGAAACTCAAGGCATAAAGGAGTTCAACGATTTTGTACAACAGGATTCGAGAGTGGAAAAATTTTTATTACCTTTTCGCGATGGGCTGATGATTATCAGAAAAATTTCTTAAACAATGAAAAGATTTTTCGATGGAAAATCTTTACTTATGTATACCAATCTGCAGTCCTATGGTAAGTCTTGGCAGTTCGGGATATAAATATGATGCATCAAAAATATCCGACAAGCGGTAATATCCATAAAACACATACCTGTTGAAGCCCAGCCTTGCAAGTGCACCATAATTGTATGCATTGAAATAATTCAGGTGTGAGATCGTTGTTTCGATAACATTTCCATTTGTCATTTTGTCCTTAGAATAATTCCTTCCGGAAAACACCCAGTCATAATAACCTCCAAGGTCGATAAAATTACCGATCCGGTTACCCCGTCTTCCGTAATTAAAACGAAGGTAACAGTCAACCCCCAGATCGCCGAAAGTAAGTTTTTCCTTATCGTGTATTGTTTTGTTTGGAGTTATCTTTGTGGAATCCTGTTTCAGGCGGTAAGAATACGAATTGAAAGCAATATCATATCCCAGCGAGAACCAGTTTGTTAATCGCAATTTGTATCTGTACCCAATTAAATAATTCATGGAATAACCCTGCATAATGCTGCTTCCGGCACTGTCAGGTTCCCCTGCAATAAATCCTATTCCAATATAAAAATGCCTGAAATTTTTCAGGTTGGGACCAAATTTTACAGTAAGCGAATCTTTGACTTCCTTATGCAGCAAAACATTCTGGGCTGCCAATGCTGTTGCAACGAAACTTAAAGCAAGGAATAAAAATATTTTTTTCATACAGCAAAAATTTTAAAATTGATACGAATCGGTATAACCTTTATAATGCACATTCAGTTTACTGCCTTTTGCATAATCTGATTTTTTTACGCTGAAAACATTTTCCTGATATACATTCAGTACGTTGTACTCGAGCAATACACCATCGCTTTTCTGAATATTATAATACAGTAGATTTTTGTCAGAGTACTTGTCGTTATCCAGAAAACCAGCATTGATTTTTACTTCAATATTTCCATCCTTATCCTCTGAAAAAGAAAAAGTCTGTTCTTTAAATGAAATAGCGGTATCGGCAAAATATGATGCCTGGGGTACACCGTAACCATGCGCATAATCGAAGTAAGGATATAGCTCAGCCGATTTCTGTATTTCCGTAAAAAGCTGCATGCTGGAAAGATTTTTCGCCGTTTGCCACGCACATGCTGCAAAACCTGCTACAAGCGGGCTTGCAAATGAAGTTCCATCCATTGAAGCCATGCCGTTTTTTCCTGCCGCTGTAACATGGGCCAATGCGCACACATTGGGTTTCATCCTGTCGTCTGTCGTAGGTCCGAATGAGCTGAAGGAAATATGATAATTGGTCCACGGATCAATTCCTCCAACTGAAAGGACACTGTCAGCATCGGCGGGCGTGCCTATCACTTCCCAGCTGTTATCGCCATCATTGCCTGCGGCGTTAACAACAAGTATTCCTTTCTTTGCCGCAAGATTACCCGCTCTTGCCACAAGGCTTTTCTTTCCATCCATCTGATCGGGAAAATAACGGTGATAGGTATATCCCAGGGAGCTGTTGATAATGTCAGCGCCATTCTTATCAGCCCATTCCACTGCAGCCAGCCAGTTTTCCTCTTCCGAGAATGGTTCGCTTCGTACTTCTGTTCTGGCCAGCAAAAAATCAGCACCTGTAGCAAGTCCGATTTTTTTACCGTTTACAATTCCGGCAATGCACGACATCACCGATGTTCCATGAGAAATCGACGTATATACAAACTCCTTGTTCCTGGTAAAATCCCACGTTTTGATAATTCTTCCATCCTTCCTGATATGTTCAAAAACAGGACTGGTATCAACTGT
>JAZDMF010000254.1:0-4616 GCA_043801235.1 Bacteroidota bacterium
TTTTGAAAAAAAAGAAATCAAAATTATTGCAGATAAAAATCCTCCTTACACGCTATATATTCCCTTCCTGATAAAAATATTTCCTGATGCACGCTTCATTTACATTGTAAGGGATTACCGCGACAATGTTCTTTCAATGAAAAGCGTAGATTTCGAAAGACCATGGCTGAGTTCACTTGCCTACAGATGGAAATATTATAATAAAAAATTCCTGAAAGCATATTATAAGGACAAATCGCGTTTTCATATTATTAAATACGAAGACCTTGTATGCGAACCGGATAAATATCTTACAAAACTCTGCTCTTTCCTTTGTATAGAATACACAGATAAAATGATTCACTACAATCGCATAAAAGACGAAGTGCTGAAAATTTACCCGCAAGAATTGATTGACCGTTATCATAAAAATCTTTTCGAACCCATCTCACAAGGTAATATTGGTAAATGGAAAAATAAAATGACAGTAAAAGAAATAAGGAAATGCGATATGATTGTAGGGAAATACGCTGATATGATGGGTTATGAAAGAATGTACAAAAAGAAAAATGTTTTTCTTTATATCAGCTGCCTGCCTGGAATAATATACGGACAATTGTATTATATCATCTTTGATGCAGCCACAATCATACTGCCTTATAAATTGCGTTATTTGTTTTTCAAGATGCTCTCAGGGATATTCAGTCCCTGGTGGAAGAAAAATTACAGAATTGAACTTGATAAAAGCAGTTTGAAAAATCATCCTACCACACAAGAATAGATTTTCTCATCATTCTCCCAGCGGAAATCGTACTTCAGATTAAAATCCTTCTCTATTCCTTCAATAAGTTGTGCCAGGCCGCTTGCATAGTCATGCTTTTCGAGTATCATGTACATAACAGGATCATTGCCCGAGAGTTTTAAAGCAGCTTCGCGAAACTTTAAAGTATGTTTTTCAAAATTTTTCCTTGTCAGTCTGTATTGTAGGGTAGCTTCGGCAGGATCGTCTTTATGCAAAATATAACCTAACATTAAATTGTATTCAATGGCCTTGCGGTTTGTACGCAATGTCGTGATGAACGAATCGCCGCCCTGGAAAATATAAAATCCTGCTTCACATAAA
The DNA here is from genome assembly GCA_043801235.1 of Bacteroidota bacterium. Taxonomy (GTDB): domain Bacteria; phylum Bacteroidota; class Bacteroidia; order Bacteroidales; family CG2-30-32-10; genus DAOQAK01. Next base: position 1,103 of record JAZDMF010000254.1, read on the forward strand.
AGAAGAGATGCAAGCAGCGGTGCAAAATCATGTGTTTCATCCCAAATAAATATCCCGGCTTCAGAAGTTCTTTCAGCCCAGTCGACATTCTTATTATTTATCAGACCGATCTTCTCATTCTTATAATGAATGATGTAATAAAAGTTGTTGAAATTATTTATGGAACCGAACCATTTTTTTTGCATTTCAGGAGTGATATGTTCTCTGAATTGCATTGTGTTCATAATATCTGGATGGTTGCGCCACTGCCTTACCAGCTCGATATCATTTTCTGTGATCCTGCTTAAAGTGATGCCATATTTTATCCACTTCATATTTTTTCCTTAATGGAATAAGGAGGTTTCTTGTTCTGCACTTTATAAATGCGGTGCAGATATTCGCCAATAATTCCGAGGTTGAAAATAATTATACTCGTAGAAAAAAGAATTGCAACAATTATGGAAGTGTAGCCGGGAGGTGCATGATGGAAAAATACTTTCTTCAGAATGTAATATAAACCTATAATAAAACTTAATAATGCTGAAGCAAACCCTCCGTAAATCATCATTTTCAATGGAACAGCTGTATAATAAATCATCAGGTTGAAGGTGATCTGAAAAAGTTTTGCAGTAGAATAACCAGATTTTTTATACTTTCTTCTCTCATGTTCAACAGGAATGAAAGAAATGTTATTAGTATACCACAGCAGCAGTTCATCTATATAGACAAATTCCTGCGAATGCTTCAGAATCTGTTCAGCCAGTTTCTTCGATAAAACCCTGAATGAAGAACCTTCACCGGGTGCTTTGTTTATTATTTTCCCTGTTTTTTTTATATACCAGCTGCCCATGTTACGAAACAACGAATGATGCTTCTTTTTGAAATAACCGTATACAAGCTCGCATTTCCTGTCTTCAAAAGCATTCAGAAGCTTCGGAATTTCCTCAGGCGGAATCTGCAAATCATCATCAATAGTAATAATTGCATTTCCCTTTGCATGTTCAAGCCCGCAGAAAACAGCATTGTGCTGCCCGAAATTTTTTGAAAGTTTTATTCCTGTAATGTTTTCGCTTTTAGTTTCGTTTTTAATGTTTCTTATAATATCCCAGCTTTCATCAGGGCTGCCATCATCAATAAATATTATTTCATACGATTTTTGAATACCCAGAAAAACCGTGTCTATCCGCTTATAAAGTTCATTCAGTGTAGCGGCGCTGTTATATACAGGAACAATGACTGTATAATCAAACATTTCAGAATCCTCCCAGAATAATATTTTGACCTGTCATCCATCGTGAAGCGTCGGACAAAAGAAAAATGGCTGCATTGGCAACATCTTCAGGTTTTCCGAAACCAAGGGGGTGAACAGACTGAATTTTATCAAGTGTTTCTTTCGATATCGTTTCTTCCGTTTTCTCCAGCATGGAAGTTTGAACCATGGCAGGTGCCAGGCAATTGGCCCTGATTTTTTTTGCACTCAGTTCCAGTGCCAGTGTTCTGCAGTATCCTTCCAGCGCCAGTTTAGAAGCAGTATACATACTTCCGCCATAATATGGATATTTTGAAGCAATGGAAGATAAGAAAACAATGGATGCAGAATCCTTTAAAAGTTTTTTTGATAGCACCTGCTTCATGAGCAAAACAGGGGCATACAGATTAATATTGAAAGTTTCAAAGATTTGCTTTGTACCTATAAATTTTGCAGGGAAATGGCTGGTGATGCCGGCAGAATGAACAACTCCATCCAGTAATGGCAACTTATCAACCAGCGCGTAAATTTCCGATTCAACGGAAAGATCAGCCATCAGGAATTTATGATTCTCTCCTTTCAATGAAAGAAAAGTTTCATTCAGTCTCACCTCATCCCTGCCCGTAATAAAAACAGTGCCTCCGGTTTCAGAAATGCTAACAGCAATCTGCTTTCCGATGCCGGAAGAAGCCCCTGTTACAAGTATCGTTCTATTAATTAGTTCGAATTGCTGCAGCATATTATTCTTTGTAATCAATAACCTCCGGACAAATAACTTTTGAAGTATTTATAAATGCAGTACCCCACGATAAACCAACACCAAACCCGCAAAGTAATAATGACAAATCTTTTGTTGTGAAATCATCTCTTATCTCAGAAATTATAGTAAGCGGAATGGATGCGGAACTGGTATTGCCGTATTTAGCAAGAGTGTACGGAACTTTTTCTTTCGGTAATCTTAATTTTTTTCTTATGCTTTCGTTCATCAGCAAATTTGCCTGGTGGAATAAATAATAATCAAATTTTTCGATGGGAAAAGAAAAAGCAGTAAGAAGCTCGTTAATATTGGGAGCAACTTCCCTGAGAGAAAAATTAAAAACCTCAATTCCGTTCAATGTAAGCTGAACTTTATTTCTGCTGACGCCTTCATCAATATCATGATAATCGAACGATTCCTTGTTTGCAAAATTCCGCATGCCGCCTTCGGGAATGCTGATGGCTTCCCAGCCTGAGCCATCCGACTGAAGATTAAAATGAACAGGATCAGCATCAGCATTGTATTCAAAAAAAGCTACAGAACCTGCATCGCCGAAAAGCGGAAATGTACTTTTATCCTTAAATGAGCAGTTCACCGTACTGATATCGCCGGCCATAAGAATGCCCCGTTTCAAAACTCCGGAAGAAAGAAGGCTGCCCATGACCGCCATGCCATAAATGAATCCGGAACATCCGAGAGGAATATCGAAAGCTAAAGCTGTTTTCGGCAAACCCAGTTTATGCTGCAGAATCACACTGGTACAGGGAATTAAAAAATCGCGGGACTGGCTTACAAAAACAAGCACATCAATGGATGCCGGATTCCACCCTGTTTCGGCAAATAATTGCACGGCAGCCTGCTCGCATAAATCGCCGGTGGTCATTCCCAGTTTTGCAATACGGCGTTTTTCAACACCCGTCATCTTAATCAGTGTTTCCCGCTCTTTCAAAGGGATCAGGTCGTAATCCATGTTATTGAATTCTCTTACCGGAACACAGGCCGATAAAGCTTTTAAACAGAAATTATGAACAGAAAATATGGCCATTATTTTTTCATCCGGCTGATAATAATCCGGTAAATATCATTGATTGTTTTCGAAGAGCGTAAATCGTCAGCATTGATGACTACATCATATTCTGTATTCACCATGGCTATTAAAATAATTGCATTCACAGAATTCTATTCGAACATTTCCCTGAAATTGCTCTCGGATTTCAATCTGCCGGGTTCAATATCCTCGAATTCCATTTCTATGCGCTGAATAAATTCTTCTACAGTCATTGCATTTATATTAGTGTATATACAAAGATAGAACTTTTTTTATTAAAAAAATCATTCCCAATTCAATTCTATAACTTGTGTTATGTTTATAATCAAATGACGCATTCGTCATTCTGAGGAGTAATTTTTTACAAAAAAAACAATATAAATGACGTTTTATTCAAGTTCGATATTCGAAATTCGTTATTCATTATTCATTATTTATTTCGTTCAATGTTAGTTATTTAGAAAAATACGTCAATGGTAGT
>JAZDMF010000257.1:0-3326 GCA_043801235.1 Bacteroidota bacterium
TAATTACAAATAATTCAAACGACATTATTGTTAAATTCGGCACCAATGGAAAAATGTCATTTGTATCCCCTGTTTGCAAAACTCTTTTAGGTTATGACATAAGTGATATGCTAAAACATTCTGTTTTTGAATTCTTTCATCCTGATGACATCCCTTATTTAAGGTTATACCAGGAAAAACTACTAAAGCAGAATGCCCCCAACCTTATAAAGCACAGGTTACGGAAAAAAGATGGCAATTACCTGTGGTTTGAAACAAACAATCAGATTATTCTTGAATCGGACGGCAGCATTAAAGAAGTGGTTGCTGTAATCAGGGATATTTCCGAACTCCTGCATTCGGAAAAACTTATTAAGGAAAAAGAAGCTGCTGAACTTGCAAGCAAAGCAAAATCGGAGTTTCTGGCTAATATGAGCCATGAAATCAGAAATCCGCTGAATTCAATCATCGGCCTATCCAATTCACTCACCCGTATTGACCTGGACGAAGAGCAGAGAAACATTGTAGAATCTCTTAAAATCTCCTCCAATAACCTGTTGAACATTTTAAATGACATTCTTGACTTTTCAAAAATTGAGGCCAATAAAGTTGAAGTCCAGAATAATCATTTCAGCATTCATGCGGTAATCAGCGATATTTTTTCATCGAACAAAACCACTGCCGATTTTAAAAATCTCAAATATGATTATATTATTGAGGAAAATGTTCCGGAATATCTTTATGGCGACAGCATTAAACTCAAACAAATTCTTATCAACCTTACCGGCAATGCTATCAAGTTCACTGATAAAGGATCGGTTTCAATACATGTAAAGAAAATCAGCAGGGAATCTGAAAATACATGTCTGCGTATTGAAGTAACCGATACAGGCATTGGAATTAAGAAAGAAGATACAAGCAGACTTTTTGAATCTTTCACACAACTCGACAGTTCAACCACAAAATCTTTTTCTGGTACCGGGCTCGGGCTTGCTATTGTAAAAAGATATGTTGAATTATTAAATGGCAGCATTGGTGTTAACAGTCAGTACAAAAAAGGAAGTACTTTTTTCATCGAAATTCCTTTTCATATCTCTGGAAAACTTGCTGCAGAACTTCATGTAAAACAATTTGAAATGTTCGAAAATGTTATCAGGCCTGTAATTTTGCTCGCAGAAGATGATGGAATAAATCAGCTTTACCTTAAAGGTTTTCTGAACAAAATGGGCTTTGATGTTGATACAGCATTTAACGGCGTGCAGGCACTCGAAAAATTCAATTCTAAAAAATTTGATATTATACTCATGGATGGACAGATGCCAAAAATGGACGGTTTCGAAGCCACGCGCCTCATCAGGGAGAAAGAAAAACAAAGCAAAAAACACACTGCAATAATTGCTATTACAGGCTATGCAGTTTCAGGAGATAAAGAAAAATTCCTGAATGCAGGTATGGACGATTACATATCCAAACCCATTGACGAATTCAGGCTTCTTGAACTTCTTCAGAAATATTCAAAGCAAGCCTAATAAAGAATTAGGAACTGATTTTATGCAAATTATTATTTGAATATAAAAAGCTCAAAATTTCAAACCTGCTTGCCAGTCAGGCAAGTTCCAAGCTCAAAGCCCCAAGAAAAAAAACAACGAATTGCTTGGGCATTATTGAAACGTTTGGACACTCTGATTATGGTGTTTTTATATTGTGTTTTTTCCTTTTGGATTTGGTGCTTTGAATTTTGGACTTGGTGCTTAATCACATTCTTCTGCTTAAAGTGAATTAGTAGTTCTTCAGTTCGGCTTTTAATTGTTTGACAGCCAGTGCTGAAATTTTCCCAATGTTTTTTAAAACATCATCCATTTCCTGTTTCTCAGAAAAATCAATGAAGTTTTCAAGCCTGGCAAGTAAAGAGTGTAAATCCTGTATCTGAAATAACTGGGCTGATGTTTTATATTTATGTGCTTTTTGTTTTAAGGTAACTATATCTCCTGCAATGATTGCATTGTTCATGTCGTTCATGAATGCACCGGAATGCGAAATGAACATATGAATCATTTCACATATAAACGTACTGTCACCACCTGATAAATCTACCAGGTTGTCAATGCTGTATATTTTGTTTTCGGACATGAAATAAAAAAATTAAGCCCCATGTTTCGGGGCTTAAAGCGGTCCGGACGGGACTCGAACCCGCGACCCCATGCGTGACAGGCATGTATTCTAACCAACTGAACTACCGAACCAATAATAAATGAACTTTTTAATAGGAGTGCAAAGTTAATACTTTTTTTTCTCTTTCAAAATATTTTTGTTGATTACTTAAAAAACTAAAAATGACATACAAGTATTATTCCATACAATTCAGTCTGAAACCCACACCATGGATATTTTCTATGGAAACAGCAGCATCAGGCTTAAGGTATTTCCTGAGGCGTGAAATGAAAACATCCAGACTCCTGCTCAAATAATAATCGTCATTGCCCCATATTTCCTTTAATATCTGTTCTTTTTTAAGTATGTTGTTTTTGTTGAGTATCATGTACCGCAACAATTCAGCTTCTTTGGGTGTAAGACGTACCCGGTCTTTTTCGTTCTTTAACGTCAGATTATCAAAATCAAGAATAAATGAATTAAAAGAAATAACAGACTGTTCAACGACCTTAGTATATGATATTTTACTTCTTTTAAGGAACACCTCTATTTTAAAGATCAGCTCTTCTATACTAAATGGCTTGGTAATATAATCATCAGCTCCTAACTTCAATCCTGCAATTTTGTCCTCTTTCATTGATTTGGCTGTAAGAAACAGAATGGGCACCTCTTTATTCACTTCTCTTATTTTACGGGCAAGTGTAAATCCATCCATTTCCACTAGCATTACATCTAATATGCAGATATCAACCTTATTTTCAGAAAAAAGATCAAATGCTTCCCGACCATTATCAGTAAGGATAATTTCATAACCTGCTATTTCCAGATTGTCCCTTGTGACAAAACTCAAATAAACATCATCTTCAACAAAAAGTATTTTAGCTTTTTTCTCAGTCATATTTGTCAGGTATTTTGATAATGAATTTACTTCCTTCATTTTCGCGGCTTTTCAGTTGAATTTCCCAGCGATGTGCCTTTACAATATTTTCAACATAACTCAAACCCAGTCCAAATCCTTTAACTGCGCGGATATTATCTGAAGGCACCCTGTAAAACTTGCGAAATACTTTTCTTACATGTTTCTTATTAATTCCTATACCATTATCCTCCAATATAAGAATAATATGTCTATTGACAGATTCTGTTGAAATTATGATCTTCAGTTGATCCCTTGAATATTTGTAAGCATTGTCCAA
>JAZDMF010000259.1:0-9337 GCA_043801235.1 Bacteroidota bacterium
CCCTACAAATGCATTAAGTGAAAATTCTGAAGTGTTGTCAGCAGCATCAATGGCAGTTGAAGTAATAACATCACCGGAATTAACACCTGTAAGATAAACGCTCCAGTTCCCGCTTGCATCCGGTATTGCATTACCCAGATATGTCTTTCCTTCACCCCAGGAATCAGAATCAGAATCTGAAATGAAAAGTTCAATGGTTATTGTTACCGGATTTTGGGAATCAATAGTTCCCTGTACAAATGTCTGGCTGTTGAATGTCCAGTATTCGGCGGAAGTAATTACAGGAAAATTCATCATCATGTTAGGCCCATAATCCGTATCGTTCGCATCGTTCAGATTTATCCCGAAAGGGTAGAGATCAATACCAAGGTCACCATTGTCATATATGGAGTTGCATGAAATTTTATTGTTCAGGTCGCCTTCTGTCATAAGGAAAATACCTGCCGAACCATTGTTAGCGATAATATTTGCGTTGCTTACACTGCCGCCAATGATATTATTTTTTGCCCCTTCTGCGATTCTTATCCCATCATAAGTGTTGCCTAATGCTTGCTGGCCAGTATAGTCAGTTCCGATTTTATTCCTTGTAATAACATTGTTATCTGTATAAGTCGAATGAATATCAATTCCCTGTTGCGCATTACCCGAGATAACGTTGTTGTCAATATAATTGTAAATGGGTGCGCCGTCTATAACAATTCCGTTTCCGTTAGGAACAGCAATGGTTCCGGTCTTATCGGTGCCAATGTAATTTCCCTTAACAATATTATTATTTGTGCCGTTGTTATATACAAAAACTCCGTAACCGGAATTTCCTGAAATAATATTTCTGTATGGATCAGAATCACCTCCGACTATATTGTATGATGAACCGTCATCAAACAGAACACCGTAAGTATTAGGAATAGCAGTTGTTCCGTTCACATCTGTTCCAATATAGTTTCCGTAGATTTTATTATACATCGCATAAACTCCGATGATGGGAATTCCGTAAGCGAAATTTCCGGAAACAATATTTCTTTCACCGGCAGTCGTTCCTCCTATATCATTTGCTTTGGCAGTTCCTTCAATGCTGATACCGTCATAATTTCCAACAGAAGCGGTTCCGTTACGATCAACTCCCACAAAATTTCCTGAAACAACATTGCTGTCGGCATTCACAATGCGAATGCCGATATGACGGTTTCCGGAAACAATATTTCTTTCAGCAATTGATAAACCGCCGATAATATTATGCTTCGCGCCGCTTATGATTTCAACGCCTTTATTATTTCCAAGGCTGTCGGTAGCATTATAATTCGTCCCTATGTAATTTCCGTAAACCTGGTTGTTTTTGGCATTGGCGCCATATATCTGAACTCCGCAAATGAAGCGCTGTATCGTTAAGCCGGTAATGATATTGTTTGCCGTATTCATTATGCAGAATGCATGTGCCACAGTATTATTGCTTCCTGTAATAATTAATTCAGGGCCGAAAGGATTTGTGTTGCCTTGGTTTGTCGTCTGTGTAGTTCCGTCAAAAGTGGTGCTGCCGTTAGTGATATAAGGTAGATAAGTTAGTATTGTTATCGTCCAGGTTCCATTTGATGAATTATAATTCGGGTCGGATGCAGGGATGTTGAATGAAATTATATCACTCCCTGAATTAGAGTTTGAAGAAGTTATTGCAGTACGCAATGACCCGGTTCCAGAATCATTGGTATTAGTCACGGTGTATGTATTACCGTGACTAATACCCGTGTAAAGAGCAATGAAAACAAGCAGAATTATTTTTTTCATAATGAAATGAGTTTTCCGGAATAAATTTTCCCTTCAGTATTTTTGATCAAATAAAAATATAATCCGGCAGATAATTCATCGGAAATGGTTATTATTCCATCGTTTCCAAAATATTTGATGATTATTGCATTTCCGGTTAAATCAAAAACAGTGAGAGAAGCACCATCAGGTAATGTTGAATGAAAAGTAAATGTTGTTGAAGAAGAGTATGGGTTTGGATATACTTCAACATTTTCCTGTAGGCTGTTTTCTTCATTAATTCCTACGCCACAACTGTGGGTACATGAAGTTACATTAGCTCCAATCACTCCTGTGTTTAAGTCAATGTAGAGAGGTCCTGAAGATGTAAGGTCGCAAATATCAACACTGCCTTTAATATATCCGGTATTAAGAGAAGAATCTGCGATGCAAAATGAACCTTCCGTTCCTTTAAGAGTATCGACATTTGTAAAGTTATTGCCAATGTGTACAAAACCATCATTTGTGAATACTGCATCATGGTAGGTTGAATCACAGTTCAGAAAATCATGTATCACTAAAAAAGGAACATTCGTTGTGTTGTGCAGGTTTCCTGTATTCATGAAATCATCGCTGATCAGCACGCTGTCTTGTGTTATGGCAGTGCCCGTATTTAAAAAGTGAGATGTGGAAATAATGCCGCTTCCTGAATAGTTCAGTGAGTTTAGAAAGTATGTCATTTCAAGATGCCCGTCATTGTTCAGTGTGGCGTTGTTCCATAAGTTAGTTGTTTCAATTCTTCCGTTAGAATTATTATTGATGGTACCATTGTTCTGGAGGCTGTCGAGTTGTTCAACAAGTCCGTCGTTTGTAAAATTACCTCCGTTATAGAATGACTGGTTAATAATCATAGTGTTCGAATTAGTAATAGTTCCAGCTGTTGTTCCTAACCTGTCTAATTCGAGTGTTCCATCGTTTTCAAGCGATCCCCCAGCCATTCCAAGACTTCTTATAGAAACATCTTTTGAAAGCGATGCACCTGAATTGATTGTGATAGATCCTGATGTATAAGCAAAATTGGTGTTAAAGATGACATCATGATTTATCTCGATGATGCTTCCCGGTATCGGAATACAGCTGCAGTCCCATGTTGTCGGCGTGAGCCATGGACCGTCAGCAACTGAAATAATGGTCTGTTTTTGTCCGAATGCAGTGCATTGCAGAAAAACAGCGGTCAGAATGTAAATGATTTTTTTCATAGGATAAATTTTAAATTATTCAACAATGATTTTTTTGTAAAACGAATAGTTTTCTTTTGTTAGCACAACAAAATAGATTCCTTCTGACAATTTTTTTGTTATACGGTCTGTTATGAATAGGTTTGTCTTTTGTCACTTATAAAATATTGTCACTGTATTACAATTTTTTCTGTATGGATTTTCTCGCTGTTAGAAATTTGCAATAAATAAATTCCTTTTGGGAAACTGTTTATATCAATACTAATCACAGTATCAGATGTTTTTTTCTGCCATACTATTCTTCCTGCTGAATTAAAGATGAAAATATAGTTATTGTCGCTATGTTGTCCCTCCGGAATCTCAATTGTTATTGAAGTGCTTGCAGGATTAGGTGAAACAGAAAATGAAGGTTCTGTGAGGGTTTCTTCAGTGCCTGTAATTATTTGCGACAGCTCTCTTCGCCAAACACCCTGGCTGTATGTGCCTGCCCATAAATAATTTGCACTTGCAGTAAGCGCTGTAATTGAGGTGTCTGTAAGCCCCGTATTAATGCTTGTCCATGATGCCCCGCCATTTTCAGTTGTGAATATACCGTTATCGGTACCGGCAAAAATTTGGCTCCCATAGGACGTAAAACATGTAACATTAGTAAATAAAGGAATTCCCGTGCTCACATCTGTCCACAGTGCGCTATCGTTTGATGACTTGAAGATACCCCCACCCTGTGTTCCGGCATATAGGTTGATTCCGGAAACACAAAGTGATTTAATATACATATTCGTTAAACCTGAGCTAACTGCAGTCCAGTTATTCTGACCAACGATATTCTTATAAACTCCATCATCGGTACCTGCAAACAAATAAGTTCCTTTTAATACAAGAGAATAAACATAATGAACCGAGGATGGAAGACCGTTATTTATTACTGTCCAGGTTTGACCGTTGTCAGCGCTGACAAAAATGTGAGACGAACTGTAATAAACCGAATTATCACCGGCATAAATTAATGAGCCGGCAATAACAAAGCTGACAAAATTGTTATACAACACGTTAAAGCCTGTGCTTGTCCAGTTGTTACCGTTGTTGGTTGAACGGTATACCAGCGAATTGCCCGGCCCCTCATCATCGAACAAGTACATTACTGCGCCGTTGGCTTTCAGGGCAGTAACGTTCATCCCGTTAAAACCACCAATATTAAAACTCCAGGAAGAATCGGCCTCTGTAGTTTTATAGAATGATGTGCGGAATGAATTGCCTGAAACATCATATGTGCCGCCAAGAATATTATTTCCGGAAACTTCCAGAACGGAAACAGGATAATCGGTAATGCCAATATGTATCCATGTTACACCATCATCGGTAGTTTTGAAAACACCGTAGGATTTTTCTGTTGATCCGGTACCCCAGGTTCCAACATAAAACTCACTGCCTGTGGAGTAAAATGCTTCGAAACGTGTGGCCGTGAAAGTACCTAAAGAAACAGAATTCCAGTTTGTATAATCTGTGGTTTTATATAAATTTCCTGTTAATGTACTTGCATAAATGGAAGTGCCGTTAACGCCCATTCCCATGATATCATCAGCAGAGGAAACACCATTATTGATGGCCGACCAGTTTCCCCCGTCGTTGGTCGATTTGTAAACCCCTGCGCCGTATGTGCCGGCTATGATATTATTACCAACCACAGCCAAAGAACTTACAGCATAAAAACTGCCAGGAAGACCTGTGTTAACAGTAGTCCAAAGTGCTCCATCGTTTGATGATTTATAAATGCCGTCTCCATCGGTGGCAGCGTAAATGTCGTTTCCTTTCACCACTAAGGATCTCATGTCCAATAATGGAGTTATACCTGTATTTGCTGCCGTCCATGTGCTTCCATTGCTGGTTGATTTGTAAACTCCGTTACTGCTTGTTGACAAAAATAAATTTGTGCCTTTGACAATGACGCACCAGACATTCAAACTTGCAGTGCCTGCGCTTTGTATCCAGTTATCGCCATTATCAGTTGAGTAAAACACTCCGGCATCAGTGCCTGCTACAAGGTAAGTACTGATTTTTACCAGGCCTCTTATGGCGCTTACGCTTCCCGATATACCATTATTACTGATAAACCAGGTCTTTCCGCTGTCGGAAGATTTGTAAATGTATTTTGTGCCGACAATGATCTCGCCATCGCTTGTAATTACAGAATGAACCTCTCCGCTGAATAAGCCGTTTGTTGATTTCCACTGCGCAAATACAGTAAAATAAGAACAAATGAAAAATATAAAAATTAGTTTTGTTTTCATTATTAATATGATTTATTGACTTTAAATGATCTTGAATTTTATAGTTTTTTCAGTTTTATCAGAATGCAAATTTAATATGTATAATCCTGAAGGTAATGAATTATTATTGTTTAAACATATTTTGTTGATTCCTTTAATACAATAAATATTATGCATTTCTTCAACAACCTGTCCCAGACAATTCATTATTTTGATTTGAACCATCTGATCTTCATTGCTACTGAATATAAGACTGACAGCGCCATTTGAAGGATTCGGATAAATAGAAATAGTTTCCTGAATAGTTTCCGGTTCATTGACTGAAACATAAATAGTGACAGTGAAATTTGCTGAAAACTCTGAAGTATTCATTAATTCATCGGTAGCCGTGGCAGTCAGTACTTCTCCATTTATAATGCCTGTAATCGTATCACAAAAATATCCTGATGCATCAGGTATTACTGAGCCAAGATATGTTTTTCCGTCTCCATGCGAGAAAAAGTTTGCAGCAGCTTTAAATAATTCAACAGTGCACAATTCGGGATTATGAGTATCAAGATTTCCTTTAACAATTGTATAACTCATGGTACTGTTGTATTCAGCCGAACTGATATCAGGATAATTCATTAAATCATTTGGGCCAAGATCTGCATCTCCTGCGTCATTAGCGTTTGACATAGGAGGGAAGAGTTCAATGCCCATTCCCAAATTGCTCCACATGGAATTGCCTGAAATCATGTTATATTTTGAGTCTGAATCAGCAATCACTACACCTCCTGAATCATTAAAAGCTATAATGTTTCCGAAACCAATGGTGCCAATAAAGTTGTGTTTTGGCCCGTATGCAATTGCAATTCCTGCCGAGCCGTTTCCCAGGTCGGATGTGCCGTTTGCAGCAGTTCCGATTTTATTTGAATGAATTATATTGCTGTCAGCATGCTCATATAAAACTATTCCCATGCGCTTGTTGCCTGAAATTAGATTATAGCTGAAGTTATTATGTTTCGGATTCGTTGAAATGCCTATTCCTATTGAATTGCCTAAACGTATGGTTCCTGTAATATCGGTACCAATATAATTCCCTATGATCCGATTTGAATCTGTATTCTGATCGGCCATTTCGATGCCATCATATCTGTTGCCGGAAATGATATTCCTGTCGGTAGCATTTAATCCGCCTATGATGTTATACCTTGCCCCACCAGCAATGATAAGGCCAATGTCATTCGGAACAGTATCTGTGCCTGCAGCATTTGTGCCGATGAGATTTCCCTTCATCTCATTATAATTTGTTCCGTTGGTTACAATAAAAATTCCATAACTCATGTTTCCTGACAATAGATTTTTTTCTATAAGGTTATGATTTGATGAAGCATCAATGCATATGCCTGTTGCATTGGGAAGGGATGCATTGCCCGTTGCAGTGGTGCCAATGTAATTTCCGACTAAAGGATTATAGGAACAGTTTCCATAATAGATAAAACCATACACGCGATTTCCTGAAATCACATTTCTTTCTCCTGCAGTATAGCCTCCGGTAATATTATATTTAGCAGTTACATTTAATTCAATGCCGTTGCCCTGAACAAGTGAATCACCAATTTTTATTGCTGAAATCCCGCTTGCATCAGGGCCTAAATAATTTGCTGAAATTTTATTGCTGTCGGACGATTCAATATATACGCCAATTTCAGTATTGCCTGAAATTACATTTCTTTCATCTGAAGTTAGTCCGCCGATCGTATTCGAGTTCGACTGACTTTGAAGCAATACACCTGTGTAATTGCTAAGTATCAGCATTCCGCTGATGTCTGTGCCAATATAATTCCCTTTGATTTCATTATGCTTGCAAAGATTGTTCAGTAATATTCCAGTATTAATATTTCCCGAAAGAACATTTCTTTCCGCAGCCGATGATCCTCCAATTATATTGTAATTCGCTTCATTCAGCATAATGCCATCACTGTTAGGAACAGCTATCGTTCCTGAAGCATTGCTGCCAATAAGGTTGCCTGCAACAAAGTTGCTGGTTGATTTATCAATAACAATTCCAGCCATGGTGTTCCCTGAAATTATATTATTGGAAATAATATTTCCATAAGTGCCCTGATCCATATATACACCTATGCTATTTGGATATGCAGAATTGCCGGTGTAATTTATACCAAGATAATTTTCTTTAATTGTATTATTTGTGCTAACTCCTGAATATGCAGAAATTACAATGGCGTAATTGAATCCGCCGAAAACAAATCCTTTTATAACAGAATTGTCAGAAATTATACAGAACGCATAATCAAGTAAACTTTGTCCGTCAATCTGTATTTCCGGCCCTTCAGGATTTGTATTGCCCTGGTTGAGTGTTTGGGTTGTTGCATCAATAACTGTTGTTTTAACAATATAAGGTAAGGTACTGTCAGGACTAATGGTCCATACGCCGGTTGAGGTATTATATCCCGGATCACCGGTAGGGATGTTAAATGATATGGTATCAGCATCAGGACTGTTTATCCATTGATTTATGGCCCATCGCAGGCTCCCATTGCCATTGTCAAGGGTGTTTGTTACTTCATAGGTATTTCCTTTGAGAAATTGGGACAGGGTAAGCAGAAAAACAACAATGTAGATTTTTTTCATAGGATGTTATTTATACAAATTTAACAATATTTTCTGATGCTAAATTAATACATGGTACCATTAGCAATCAAGAGCAATAAATCCTGATTTTTACAGGCAGATAAGAGGGGAGAGGCAGGTATTTTTACGGGGTATTTTTTATTCTTTTATTTCCTTACAGGTATTGAAATCCCTAGTCAGACTCACTGCAAAGGAGTATTTGGGAGTGAGCTGTTTTCCTGTATAATTTTTGTACATGGGAAGGTCCGTAAGAACACATATATGCCAGATTGCTAAAAAAGAATAGTTCAGCTGCGGTGAAACAAAAATCACTTCATTTCCCGTATTTTCTTTTATCTCTTCATTTTCTTTATCAGGCTTCCTGTTTTCACTTCTGAACTGTATGATTCCATATAGGTTTGCAGCAATACGCTTTGATATGAAAAGTGAATTCATTATTAAATTCCCATAGTGATAGTCATCATTATTGGCCCCGTTCATATCATATTTATTCAGACTGAAAATTCTGAGTGTGATTGAAGGAAATCCTTTGCTGAAGAATAATTGTGAGGTTGCCCCGAATGCCCCTGTTGATGGCTGAATGTCACGGGGCAGTAATACCCCATCCTGATATTGTGGTTCAAACGCAAGTGGAAATTTCATACCGGCACCAATGGTCAGTTCAATATTTTTTGCGGGTTTCACATAAGCTCCGTATTTTATTACAAATGCTCCATTTGAAAATCCATATCCTTTAAGAATATATTCCGGCTGCATGTCATATCGCTGTACCTTGCTGATAAAATATCCCATTTCATATTCAGCTGTAATTCGTTTGCTGATACCGTAACCGAATGTAAACCCTGTGTAATTAAATGTGGAATTTTTTAACAATGCATAATCTGTGTTTTTTGTACTTCCGTTATAATAGGTATCAGAATAACTGTTCCTGTAAAATGTAATAAATCTGATTGTTTTTGTATTGAGAAGGCCGATATATATGGATGCCCCGGCAGGACTGCCTGTAGAACAACATTGAGCATAAATGCCGCCGAGGTTCAGAAAACATGCAATAAAAATAATTTTAAACTTTTTACTTAGCCTGAATATAAACATCTTTCGTGAGTTTATTGCTATTGGCGTCTGCCACTTCGCATGTCACTTTGAACTTTCCGGCATGGCATACTGTATACTGAACATCAGATCCGCTGCCGATAATTGCACCTGCAAGGAACGACCAGGTGTAGTACAGCCCATCGCCAGTGGCTGTAGCTTTTATATTTGTATAACCATTAATATCTATAATAGTATCCTGAGCAACAAGGCTCACAAAATCTAATGGCAGGCCATTGTCATCGGGCGGATTTATTGCATCCTCTTTCTTGCAAGCTCCAAAGACTATAACTATGATAAAAGCAATGTAAATGCAATTTTTCATATTTATTATTTATTTTATCCTACTGCAAATGTAGGAAATAA
>JAZDMF010000277.1:0-16028 GCA_043801235.1 Bacteroidota bacterium
ACAGTTGCAGCCAGCGTAAGCATAGCTGCAAGTCCATCCGGTGCAATATGTACAGGCACAAGTGTTACATTCACTGCAACCCCTGCCAATGGTGGCACTCCCACATATCAGTGGCAACTGAACGGATCCAGTATCTCCGGGACTACGAACTCCTTATACACATCTTCCACGCTTGCTAACGGTGATGCTGTTACGTGCATCATGATTTCCAGTATTGCATGCGTAACCGGTTCACCTGCTACATCAAACATAATAACTATGGTTGTTAATACTGCTTCAACTGCAAGTGTTTTAATAGCAGCATCCCCATCAGGATCGATATGTTCAGGAACCAGCGTAACATTTACTGCAACCCCGACAAATGGAGGAACTGCGCCGGCGTATCAGTGGAAGAAGAACGGAACGAACATATCAGGAGCAACAAATTCAACATATACTTCATCAACCCTGACTAACGGCGATGTTATTTCCTGTGTGATGACAAGCAATGCCGGTTGTGTAACTGGATCACCCGCTACATCAAACCAGATCACGATGACTGTATCTTCAGCAGTAGCTGCCTCAGTAACTATAACGGCATCTCCATCTGTTACTATCTGCTCTGGTGACAGTGTAATATTTACCGCAACGGCTACAAACGGAGGCCCTACTCCCTCTTTTCAATGGCAGCTGAATGGAACTAATGTTGGACCTAATAGTTCGACAGTGTCAACTACAGCTATGTCGAATGGTGATGTGGTAACCTGTATTATGACTTCCTCTCTTACCTGTGCCACGGGAAGCCCTGCTACTTCAAATTCTTTGACAATGTCAGTATACACATCATTGACTGTTGATGTAAGCATTTCTGCAGTTCCTTCCGGAAGCATTTGTTCAGGCACTAATGTGATTTTTACAGCTACATCCCAGAATCCCGGAACTTCACCAATATATCAGTGGCAGGTAAATGGAGTGAACATCGGGGCGAACTACCCCACATTCATGACTAATGCACTTTCTGATGGTGATATTGTTACCTGCACGCTTACGTCAAGTTCAAGTTGTGCAATAAATAACCCTGCATATTCAAACCCTATAACAATGGATGTAAGTTCTGCTTTGCCTGCAGGGATAACTATCGGGGCAACTTCTCCAATACCCGTATGTGAAGGTGAATCAGTTTCATTTACAGCAACACCTGCAAATGAAGGAACAAGCCCGGTATATCAGTGGCAGATTAACAGCAGCAATGCCGGTACAAACTCACCATCTTTCACATATAATTCTTTTACGGATGGTGATGTGGTTACATGTATCCTGACTTCATCATTGTCATGTGCCTCAGGTAATCCTGCAACTTCAAATTCCATTTCTGTTACAGTGTATCCGGCACCTGCGGTACCTGTTGTAACTCAAACAGGCGACACCTTATATTCAAGTTACCCTGGCGACAACCAATGGTATTATTCAAATATTCTGGGCGGGTTTGCCATATCGGGTGCTACCGGTGAATACTATGTTCCGGTTATCACAGGTGATTATTATGTTATAGCAGTAGATACGAATGGCTGTTTTTCTGATACCTCAAATGTTTATATTATTATTATTGGAGGAATTGGTGAAGCAGAAAATCCGGGAATTACTCTTTATCCAAATCCCAGCAATGGTAATTTTGAAATTAACTATCAAAGTGTTACCGGTGATAATGCGGATATGCGTCTTGTTAATTCTATCGGCCAGATATTGCTGGAAAGATATCTAACAGCCAATTCTGTTAGTAAAATTGATGCTTCTTTCCTCTCGCAGGGAATGTATTTCATGAAACTGACAACCAATAAAACAACTTATTTGTACAAGGTGCTAATAACCAAATAAAAAAAAAAGCCGCTCTGTGAGCGGCTTTTTTTTATTCCTGTCTTTTCAGTTTTTAATAAACGAGGCTGTTTCAACATCAGGTTTCACCCTGAATACTTCCAGTGCATTCGAATAATTTATCAATCCTGAGATAATTTCATCAGAAGGATCATAATGCAACTGATCAAGATTATTTTTTACGGATTGGATGGATAAATATTCTCCGAGCATTTCTTTATCATCTGACAGGAACTGGCAGATTTCTTCTGTTTCGGTTTTGCTGGTTTCGTTGTAGGCTAGAAGAATCAGGTGGTCAAAAGTAAAAGTTTTGTTCATAGGCTGTACATAAATTTGAGATCGTTTACAGCTAAAACGGACAAAACTTTTATTTAGTATGTGATATCTAAAAAAAATTAATAAGAAAGGATAATGTCCTTTTCCTTTACCAGTTTCCTCAGGTTAATCAGGGCATAGCGCATTCTTCCCAAAGCAGTGTTAATGCTTACATTGGTTTGTTCTGCAATTTCCTTAAAGCTCATGTCGGCAAAATGCCTCATAACGATCACTTCCCTTTGTTCATCAGGGAGCATGTCAAGAAGTTTTTTAACATCTTTATGGATCTGGTCGGTCACCATTTTTTCCTCAACACATTCATCGAATATCCGGATAGTGTTAAAGATATCATAGTCATCATTGTTTTCAACCAGAGGAATGCGGTTTGATTTGCGGTAATAATCAATAATGAGGTTATGGGCTATCCTCAATACCCAGGGAAGGAATTTGCCTTCGTCGTTATATGTTCCGGTACGAAGGGTGTTAATCACTTTAATAAAGGTGTCCTGAAAAAGATCTTCTGCTAAATGCCTGTCTTTGACATTCAGATAGATGTAGGTAAACACTTTTCTTTTGTAACGGCGGATTAATGTTTCAACACACGCATGTCTTCCTGACAAATACATATTAATCAGCTCCTGATCGCTAACTAACGACTGGTTCATGTTGGCCTCCCTTTTTTAGTTTAAAAAAGGTATAAGTCTATTCTATAAGAAGCCTCCTATAAGGTTAGAAATTAATAAATTCCGAAAAATGGAGTAAAGATGTGCTTATAATTGCAGGTTACGTTATTGGTATATTCAATGCAAATATATGAAATAATTACCATGCTTGTCAAGTATTATTCATTATTTTTGAAAAAAAAGTTAAAAAATCCCTTTTTTTTGATTTTTTTCCCTACCCGAAGATATGGCAAATGATGATGCGAGAACGGAATCTATTAAGGATTTTATTGTTGTAAAAGGTGCAAGGGTTC
The DNA here is from genome assembly GCA_043801235.1 of Bacteroidota bacterium. Taxonomy (GTDB): domain Bacteria; phylum Bacteroidota; class Bacteroidia; order Bacteroidales; family CG2-30-32-10; genus DAOQAK01. The sequence goes on from JAZDMF010000277.1 coordinate 3,143, forward strand.
ATAACCTGAAGAACATAGATGTTGCTATTCCCAGAAATAAACTGGTGGTAATAACCGGTCTGTCAGGTTCGGGAAAATCTTCGCTTGCTTTTGATACGCTTTATGCAGAAGGCCAGCGGCGTTATATAGAAAGCCTTAGTTCTTATGCCCGGCAGTTTCTTGGCAGGATGAATAAACCTGATGTGGATTACATCAGCGGAATTTCTCCGGCTATTGCCATCGAACAGAAAGTGTCAACCAGAAATCCGAGATCGACAGTGGGAACTTCTACTGAAATTTATGAGTACCTGAAGCTTTTATATGCGAGGATCGGTAAAACTTTTTCGCCTGTGAGCGGAATACAGGTAAGAAGAGACACAGTGACTGATGTAGCGAATTATATTTTTTCACTTGAGGCAAATTCAAAGGTCATAATATTTTCTCCTTTGAAACCGGATAAAAAAAGATCGATAAAAAGTCAACTGGAAACATTGTTGCAACAGGGCTTTTCGCGGATCGTTGAAAATGGGGAAGTGCTTAAAATTGAAGAAATCCTTCTGTCGGGAAATGACAGGAATGTTAAAAATGTTTTGCTTGTTCTGATTGACAGGTTTGTAGTGAAATCTGATGAGACTGATCTTTTGTCAAGGGTTTCCGATTCGATTGAAACCGCATTTTACGAAGGTAAGGGCAAATGTATTGTTGAATGGGAAAATGATGGCGGTGAAAAGAAAATCAGGGATTTTTCAAATACTTTTGAAGCTGACAATATCCAATTTGAAGAGCCATCGGTAAATTTATTTGCATTCAATAATCCATACGGAGCCTGCAAATCATGCGAAGGATTTGGAAGCGTGATGGGAATTGATGAAGACCTGGTAATTCCTGATAAAAGCCTTACCATATATAATGAAGCCATTGCATGCTGGCGCGGCGAAAAAATGAGCGAATGGAAAGACCGCCTTGTGATGAATGCATTTAAATTTGATTTTCCTATTCATAAACCTTTTTACGAACTTACACAGACTGAAAAAGATTTGCTTTGGAAAGGAAATAAATATTTTAAAGGACTGAAAAGTTTTTTCAGGCATGTGGAAGAGCAGACATATAAAATACAATACCGTGTAATGCTTTCCAGGTACAGGGGAAAGACAGTGTGCCAGGATTGCTGTGGCACCCGTTTAAGAAAGGATGCAGCCTATGTGAAAATATCAGGCAAGTCCATTTCCGATATTGTTCTTATGCCATTAACGGATTTATATAATTTCTTTCAACACCTGCAGTTAAGTGATTATGATAAAAAGGTTTCGGCGCGACTGCTTATCGAAATATGTTCACGAATTCAGTTCTTGCTTGATGTTGGCCTTGGTTATTTAACGCTGAACAGGCTTTCTTCGACATTGTCGGGGGGAGAGTCGCAGCGCATCAACCTGGCAACATATATGGGAAGCAGCCTTGTGGGGGCGATGTACATTCTTGATGAACCCAGCATAGGATTGCATCCGCGCGATACGGCCCGGCTGATTAAAGTAATAAAATCGCTAAGGGATTTGGGGAACAGCGTAATTATTGTTGAACACGATGAAGATATCATCCGGTCGTCTGACCATATGATTGATATTGGTCCAATGGCTGGCGCAAACGGAGGTGAAATTGTTTTTCAGGGAACACACGATGATTTGCTGAAACACTGTGAAGGAGTGACTTCCGCATACCTTTCAGGAAAATTAAAAATTCAGATTCCTGAATCAAGAAGAAAATGGAAAGAATTTATTGAGGTGAAAGGCGCCCGCCAGCACAACCTGAAATCAATTGATGTAAAGTTTCCGTTGCAGGCAATGACGGTAGTTACAGGTGTAAGCGGATCGGGAAAAACAACTCTTGTGAAAAATATTTTGTATCCGGCTTTAAAGAAAATATATGGAGGATATGGCGAAAAGACAGGTAAATTCGACAGGCTGGAAGGCGATATCAAAAGCATTTCCAACATTGAAATGGTTGATCAGAATCCTATTGGAAAATCATCACGATCAAATCCGGTAACCTATGTGAAGGCTTATGATGAAATTCGCGATCTGTTTGCTTCGCAGCAACTGGCAATGCTGAGAGGATACAAACCCGGATATTTTTCATTCAATATTGCCGGAGGCCGTTGCGAAGAATGTGAAGGAGCCGGAGAAGTTACCATCGAAATGCAGTTCATGGCCGACATTAAGCTTGTTTGCGATAGCTGCAAAGGAAAACGGTTCAAGGATGAAGTTCTTGATGTAACATACAAAAAGAAAAACATCAGCGGAATACTTGAATTTACAGTTGATGAAGCCCTGGAGTTTTTCAGTTCAAAAGAAAAGTCAACCGGTGAAAAACGTATTGCGGCCAGGTTAAAGCCATTGGCTGACGTAGGGTTGGGTTATATAAGGCTTGGCCAGCCATCGAGTACTCTCAGTGGCGGGGAAGCGCAGCGGGTGAAACTGGCATATTTCCTTTCTAAAGGAAGTTCCGAGCTTCCTACATTATTTGTTTTCGATGAGCCTACCACGGGGTTGCACTTTCACGATATTCACAAACTTCTTTATGCTTTCAATGCATTAATAAAAAACGGACATACTATTTTGGTCGTTGAACATAACGGTGAAATAATAAAATCGGCCGACTGGGTTATTGATCTGGGGCCGGAAGGCGGTGAGAATGGCGGATATGTATTATTTACAGGAACTCCCGAAAACCTGTTGAATTGCACCCAATCTTATACTGCAGTTTATCTGAGAAAACATTTCAGATAACCGTTCATCTTTACAATCATTTATTAAAATAATATTATATTTGTGGAAGTCCTTTAAGGATTAATTTTGTTGATTAAAATTCTAAAATATTTCATGATCCGCATCATACGATTTCCAATATTTTTGATAATCATTTTTTTGATCCTGCCTCATTTTTTGCAGGCACAGGAAAAAGGTCTTTATGAAATCGGGTTGCCGCTTGTGCGCAATTTTCCTCCCAAAGAGTATAAAGGCTTTTCACAGAACTGGGGTTTTGTTCAGGATAAAAGAGGAATCCTGTATTTCGCAAATGGCGACGGAGTGCTTGAATATGACGGAGTGCAGTGGAGAGTTATAAAAATTACGAATGAGTATACTGCATTCTCCGTTGCAATAGATAGCAATAACAGAATATATGTTGGTTCAAGTTCCGAATTCGGTTATCTTGCACCGGCAAAAAATGGTGAACTGAAATATGTTTCCATGCTCAGCAAGTTTAAAGTAAATGACAGGAAATTCAAATATATCCGGAGTATTCATATCACAAAATCAGGTGTTTATTTTATTGCAGGCGAAAAAATTTTCCGGTGGAACGGCAAAAGCCTGAAATCATGGAATTTGACCAAGCCATGCAATTTTTATAAGTACGGGGAGCATATTTTAGTATGGCAAAAAACATCAGGATTAAAACAACTGGTAAATGATACGATAGAAAAAGTAAAAAGCGGTGAGTTTTTTACTAATATTACCGTACAGAATATTTTGCCTTACCCGAAGAATAAAATCCTGGTGGTATCGAAGGACAGCGGGCTATACATCATGTCCGATCCGTTCACACTTAAGAAGAACGAATATCCTGAAATTTATAAATTTTACAATCAGGCCGATTATTTTATTCTGCATAATCAGTTATTGCACAGCGCTGTTTTGAAGAACGGATATTTTGCATTTTCAACAATGCGGGGTGGTACCGCTGTCATGGACAGTGCCGGAAATCTTGTACAAATACTTGATAAAAAAGCAGGCATACAGAACGAAACCCACACTTCGGTGAACGAAGACCGGCAAAACGCGATATGGCTTTCACTCGATAATGGTCTGACACGCGTTGATATATCTTCGCCTGTAAGTTTCTGGAACGATGATATGGGATTAAAAGGCAGCGCTCTTTCGGTAATTCGTTTTAAAGGCAAAATCTTTGTCGGCACATGGCAGGGACTTTTTTATCACGATTTTTCCCCCGAGAAATATTCAATCAGCGGAGATGAACTCAATACGGATATATCGCAGTTTAAACTCCTGAAAGGAATCAAATCCACAACGTGGGACTTACTGGTAGTAAAAAATTCAAAGAATACAGGCAAGGATAAATTGCTTGCAGCAACTTCGGGTGGAGTTTATGAAGCCGGTAATTATTATGGAAGTCAGGTAGCTAAAGGTACAGCCATTAAATTTTATCGTTACAAGAAGGATTCCACCAAAATTTTTGTAGGTACCGATGAAGGCTTGCTTTGTTTATCCGTAGGTTATTCAGGTGATGAGATTGCATTTACAAATGAAGGTTTGCTTAGGGGCTTCAGTGAAAAAATTATCAGCATGGCTGAAGATGAGGAAGGGAAAATATGGATTTCAACTGAGTTTGCTGGCGTTTACCTCCTTGAGTTTAAAAAATGGACGGACAATAAGATTTCTATATCGCTGAATGAAGAGCTTTCCTATAAACTGACACATTTCGATACTTTGTCGGGATTGCCTGCCGGTTATACATCCATCTATAAAATAAGCAATAAAATGTACTTTATGTCGGAAGACGGGGTATATGTTCCTGTAGAGGAAAAAAGGAATGAAAAATTATTATCTGTGAAATTTGAAAAGGTAATAAATCCGGCTCTTGATTTTTATTACAAGGATGTTTTTATCAATATGCTCAGCGAAGATGCCCTTGGAAATTTATGGATACAGTTTACCGATAATAATAGCAGCGCCAAAACACTTGCCAAAGCTGTTTTGCAGAACGACGGAACGTATTCAGTGAGCTTTATACCTTTCAAGCCTGTTCCCCCGATGGAAGTGTACTCCATCTTTCCCGAGAAGAATGGAGTTGCCTGGTTTGGCGGCGATGATGGCCTGATAAGATATGACGGCAGTTCGAAGTTTGAATACAACCTGAATTTTGATGCCCTGATACGAAAAGTAATTCTGGAGCGCGATTCCGTACTTTTTGCCGGCACGTTTTATACCGATGTTAACGACAGCGGCGAATATTCAGGACTTACTCTTGAGCAGCCTGAATTAATGAAACCCGAAATATCCTACAGTTATAACAGCATTACTTTTGAATATGCAGCCACTACATACTACAGTGAAAGTTCCCGAAGGTTTAAAATTTACCTTGAAGGCTTTGATAAAAAATGGTCGGACTGGTCTCTTGAAACCAAGAAGGAATACACAAATCTGCCTCCGGGTTCCTATAAGTTTCATGTAATTTCAAAAAATATTTTTGATACTGAAAGTACGGAGGCAGTTTATGAATTTGTGATTCGTCCTCCCTGGTACCGTACATGGTTTTCATACTTTATATATCTTGCAGCTTTTGCTCTTTTTATTCGCGCAGTATTGCGATTCAGCAATAAACGATTGCTGGAAGCGAAATTAAAACTTGAAGACCTGGTAAAGGAAAGAACGAATGAGATAAACAATCAGAAAAAAGAAATTGAAAAAGAAAAGGAAAAATCGGATAAACTTTTACTGAACATACTTCCTTTTAAAATTGCCGAAGAATTAAAAGTTCAGGGACATGCCAAAACAAAATTCTTTGACAAGGTTACGGTGATGTTTTCCGATTTTAAGGATTTTACCGTCATCGCCCAGCAGCTTGACCCGCAGGATTTGATTGCCGAACTGAACCGCTGCTTTGTGTTTTTTGATGATGTTTGTGTTCGCCATAACATTGAAAAAATAAAAACTATAGGCGATTCATTCATGTGTGCAGGCGGGATTCCGATAAAAAATCAAAGCAATCCGGTGGATGTAGTTCTGGCAGCATTTGAAATGAGTGATTTCATTACCCGGCTCAAAAAAGAACAGTCGTTTAAAGGCCGCACACTTTGGAAAGTAAGGATAGGCATTCATACAGGAAAAATAATTTCAGGGGTTGTGGGCAAAAAGAAATTTGCTTATGATATTTGGGGCGACACGGTAAATACTGCAAACCGCATGGAGCAATCAAGCCTGCCAAATAAAATAAACATTTCCGGTGTAACATACGAATATGTAAAAGATTTCTTTGACTGCACATACAGGGGAAAGATTCCTGTAAAGCATAAAGGCGATATTGACATGTATTTTGCCGATCGCATTAAAAAAGACCTTTCTATTGATGATGAAGGCCGTATTCCTAACCAGATGTTCTGGGAACTGTATGAACATCTTACCCGATGATGACAATGGATTATAAAGGAGCTGAAGAATATATTCTGCAAAGACTGGAATCTGAACTTCCGGAAAACCTATATTACCATAACTTCAGGCATACGCTTGATGTTCTTGAATCTGCCGTAAACTATAGCAAAATGGAAAAGATTGATGAATATGGATTGATTTTGCTAAAAACTGCAGCTCTGTACCATGATTGCGGATTCCTGAATAAATATTCGCATAATGAAGACGAATCCGTAATTATTGTCCACGATACTCTTCCAAAGTATAATTACAATCACAATCAGGTAGAGAGCGTGAAGCGCATGATACTTTGTACTGAAATTCCTCAGAAGCCAAAAACCATTCTTGAAAAAATATTATGCGATGCCGATCTCGATTACCTTGGCCGGAATGATTTTTTTATGACCGGCATTTGCCTGTTGAGAGAATGGAATGAGAACGGAATTAACACAAGCCTCAGGGAGTGGTACATTCAGGAACTTTACTTTTTACAGCAGCATGAATATTTTACACTATCAGCGTGCAAACTAAGGAATGAATTAAAATTAACTCATCTGCAACAAATCAGGGATTTGCTGGGTGAGAATTTATAAAAACAATATGTCAATGAAACAAACCCTAATCCTTCTTTTCTTTTTGCTCACAGGAATTTTTGTTTTTTCGCAGGACAATGATGCCGATAGTTTGCTGAATGTTTTAAAAAATTCGACAGAAGACACTTCCAAAGTAAATACTTTCAATGAGCTTTTCAAATATTACCAGATTGAAGATGCTGATAAGGCGTTTGAATATGCAACGAAGGCATACAACCTGGCAGAAAAATTGAACTTCAAAAAGGGAATGGGGTCCTCATTGAACAATATAGGCATGTATTATTTCAACCTGGATTCCTCCAGCAAAGCTTTGGTGTATTTCTCAAAAGCGAATGATATTTTTACGCAAATTGAGTACAACAGAGGAAAGGCAATAGCCCTGGCCAATATCGGCAATATATTTTTTCTGCAGGATAATTACAGCAAAGCATTAGAATATTTTTACAATTCACTAACTGTAGCCCAGGCAGTGAGAGACAGCAGCCGTGTGGCAAAATTGATGGGAAATATTGGCGTGATCTATTATAACCAGGGGTATTTTTCCAAAGCGCTTGATTTGTATTTCAAGTCGTTGAAAATTCGGGAAAGCATGAATGATATGGAGGGGGCGGCACGCGTTTATGGGAATATAGGAGTGGTTTATGATTCAAAACGTGATTACGAAAAATCGCTGGAATACTATAATAAATCTTTGGAAATTCAAAAAGAGATCGGCGACAAGAAAGGCTTTGCAAGTTCACTCATAAACATTGGCCAGCTGTACCGGACAATGGGTGACAAGAAAAAGGCAATTGAAAACCTTTTGCTTGCGCTTAAAATCAATACGGAAATTGAAAATAAAAACGGAATCTCTGCCTGTCTGCAAAATATTGGCGACTATTATATAGATGAGAAAAACTACAGCAAGGCACTTGAGTATTTTCTGAAAGCCGATGAATTGAATTCTGAACTGAATGATAAGAAAGCCCAGGCAAGCACCCTTGGCCTTATTGGTGATATTTACTTTGCTCAGAACAATTATACCAAAGCGCTGGAACAATACCAGAAAAGCGTTGATGTGGCTACTGAAATTGGGATTAAGGACCAGCTTAAGGAAGATTTCAAGCACATATCAGAGGTGTATATCAAGATGGGAAATTATGAAATGGCCTATGAGTACCAAAAGCAGTATTCCGACATCAAAGACAGCATATATACGGAGGAAAGCATCAACCAGATTGCTGATATGCAAACAAAATATGAAACGGAAAAGCAGGAAGAGGAAATAAAACTACTGAAGAAGGAAACGGAGTTAAAAGATTTAAGGATCAGCCGGGGAAACCTTTATATGTTTTTTGTTGCAGGTATTTGCGTACTGATATTAATACTTGGTTCCTTAACGTTTTATGCTTACAGGCAAAATAAAAAGGCTAAAAAAATTCTGGAAATACAAAACAGGGAAATTATTGAACAGAAAGAAGAAATAACACTCAGCAAGGCTGAGCTTGAAAAAGAGAAAACGAAATCGGACAGCCTGCTTCTGAATATTTTACCTTACGATACAGCCGAAGAGCTGAAAACAAAAGGATACTCCACTGTACAGCATTTTCAGAATGTTTCGGTAATGTTCACCGATTTTGTTGATTTCACAAGAATAACAGAAAGTTTAAAACCTTCTGAACTGGTTGAAGAACTGAATATTTTTTTCTACCGTTTTGATGAGATCATCACCAGATACAACCTTGAAAAAATAAAAACCATAGGCGATTCCTATATGTGCGCCAGCGGCATGCATTCGGGTGATTCAGACAGCACAAGGAAAATCATTCTTGCCGCTTTCGAACTTTTGAATTATGTGAATGAGCGAAACACCGAGAAGAAAAAAAACGGAGACCTTCTTTGGGAAATAAGAATAGGTATTCATACAGGCGATGTGATTGCCGGCGTTGTCGGTAAAAAGAAATTTGCCTATGACATATGGGGCGATACTGTGAATACCGCCAGCCGGATGGAATCGTCAGGGGCTGTCGGAAAAATAAATATTTCAGGAAATACATTCAACCGGATACAAAATTTCTTCAATTGCGAATACAGGGGAAAGATTGATGTTAAAAATAAAAATAATATAGATATGTATTTTGTTGAAAGCATAAAAAATGAAATTATGACTACGCAGTAAGCAAGGCAGGTATTATGAGAATTATTATTAAAAATTTATATGCATATATTCTTTTCTGCATTTTCGTTTCTGTCATTTTAATTTTTGTAAGTCCTGACTTGATTGCTCAGCAAAGCAAAAGCGATAGTTTGTTGACAGACTTGAAAAGCGCATCAGACGATACATCAAAGGTAAATCTGTTAAACGAGTTGTTTAAAGAATTTCAGTCGGTAGACAAGGTGAAAGCTCTTGCATATGCGACACAGGCGCTCGAACTTTCAATGAAGCTTAATTTTCAGCGCGGGGTGGCATCGTCATACAATAATATCGGACTGGCAAATTTCAATGAAGGAAAATCAAACGAAGCGCTGGAAAATTATCTGAAGGCGCTTGAGATATTTACGGAGATCAGTTATAAAAAAGGCTCATCCATCGTTCTGGCGAACATTGGCAATTTGTTTTATGACCAGGGGAATTATCCGAAAACAATCGAATACTTTCTGCAGTCGCTCACCTTGGCACGTGAATGCGGAGATCAGCAGAGGTCGGCATCGCTGCTGGGAAAAATTGGCATCGTATATTATGATCAGGGATATTATGCAAAAGCATTAAGTTATTACTTTAAATCGTTGGAAATACGCGAAGAAATTGGCGACAAACAAGGTATTGCCTATGTATATGGTAGCATCGGCCATATTTACGCTGCACAGGAAAATTATGACAAATCGCTGGAGTATTATGAGAAATCATTGAAGATAGACCAGGAAACAAACGATACTACAGGGATTGCAAATATCTATTCCAATATTGGTGATGTTTATAATGCGAAAAAAGATTTTTCAAAAGCGCTCGAATATTTTCAGAAGGCGATTGCGCTTGCAACCGAGATAGGTTATAAGCAGGTTATTGCAGCTTCCCTGAACAATATCGGAGATATATATAAAGAACAGGAAAAATATGTTCTGGCCTCTGAATACTATTCGAAAGCCCTGAAAATAAACCAGGAACTTGACGATAAACAGAAAATTGCAAATTCCTATTACAGCATCGCAGAAATATACCGGAAAACAGGAAACAATGATAATGCATTGTTGTTTTTTAACAAAAGTCTGGAGACCGCTGCAGTTATGGATCTAAAAGATCTGATGAAGGATAATTATCAGAAAATTGCTGAAACCTATGCTTCCATGGAGAACTACATGCAGGCATACAATTACCACAAACTGTACTCCGACATCAGGGACAGCATATACAATGATGAGAACATGCAGCAGATTACCGATATGCAGGCCAAATATGAAACGGCTGAAATTGAAAAGGAAAATACCCTGCTGAAAAAAGATGCAGAAGTTCAGAACCTGAAGTACGACCAGAATGTGCTGCTTATGTACAGCCTTATTGCTGTTTTTGTACTGCTGGTCATTCTGACTTTATTTATTTTCAACAACTATCGGCACAGGCAAAGGTTAAAGCAGCTTCATGCCGAAATTGCTTTACGCGAAAGTGAAGAAAAATACCGCGATCTGGCAAACCTGTTACCGCAGACTATGTTTGAAGTGGACCAGCTGAACATGATCACTTTTATAAATACAGCCGGAATGGCCATCTCAGGCTACACCCATAACGATATAGTTGAAGGCATGGGCATTGCACAGATCTTTGCCCATGATGAAAAAGAGAAAATCCTGAATTATATTGATGAAACCCACCAGGGCGTGGCTATCAAAAGCCAGGAATACAATGCCAGACGCAAGGATGGCAGCATGTTTCCCGTTCTCTGCTATTTCAGCCCTTTTCTCGATATACATAAAAACCAGTGTCTGCGCGGGATTGCAATTGATATTACCGAACTCAAGCAGGTTGAACGTAAAATCTTAAGTAAGATCATTGAGACCGAAGAAAAGGAAAGAAAACGCGTTGCCAAGGACCTGCATGACGGGCTTGGTCCATTGCTGTCAAGTATTAAACTCTATGTAAACGAACTTCAGTCACCCGATTCCGATGATAAGGAAAAACCCGAAATGCTGAAATACACCAACGAACTTATTGACGATGCCGTATCGAGCACGCGTACCATTGCCAATAACCTTATGCCCGGAATAATTACCGATTATGGGCTGGTAAAAGCGTTGCAATCCTTCTGCAATAAATTAAATATTTCCAAGTCGATAAATATAAAGCTTGAGGCTGATGATGAAAACAGGAGATATGATAAAACAATTGAAATAACTTTGTACCGCGTTTTGATGGAGTTGATCAATAATACAATAAAGCATGCTTCTGCAAAAGATATTGTTATTATTTTTGGCCTTGAAAAAAGTATACTTCACGTGAATTATAAAGATGACGGTGTCGGGTTCAACATTGCTCAAACTTTGAAAGATCCAAAGATAGGACTGGGGCTGAATAACATTATTAACCGCGTGAAATCGATACAAGGGCTTTGCGAAATGAAAAGCGCCAAAGGCAGTGGTACGGAAGTTAAAATTGAAATTGACCTGAATAAGTTTTAACAATTGTAAGAATGAATCAGAAATGCAATATTGAAAATGGGATTACAATTTGGTAATCAGTGAACGGTTATCACTAATAGGATGTTTTGACTGATAACTGATCACCGATTACCGATCACTGATTATAATTGAAATAATACAAATAATTATAGATTGTACAAAGAGTAACTGAAAAAAATATGGAAGCAAACCTTAGAGTAATGATAGTTGACGATCATGAAATTTTCCGCAAAGGACTGGCAATGGTTATAAACAAGGCAAAAAATGCAAAGGTAATTGCAGAGGCAGGCAACGGGCAGGAATTTCTTGATATTATCGAGAAAGAAAAAGTCGACCTGGTGTTCATGGATATTGAAATGCCCGTGATGAACGGAATTGAAGCCACGCGTACTGCCCTGCAAAAATATCCCGAAATGAAAATTGTTGCCTTAAGCATGTTCGGCGAGGAAGAATACCTGCAGCAAATGGTTGATGCAGGAGTAAAAGGTTTTCTTCTGAAAAATATTGGTAAGGAAGACCTGTACCGCGCCATGCAACTTATTTCTGAAGGAAAGAATTATTTTTCTGAAGAATTATTACTGTTTTTTACCCGCAAATATATACAGCCGCCTAAACAGGAAACATCGGATATTAACTTAACAAAGCGTGAACTTGAAATTCTTCAACTCATCGCAGAAGGCTTTACCGATTCGGAAATCGCTGATAAACTGTTCATCAGCCAGCGCACCGTGAACGGCCACCGCGCAAGCCTTATTGCAAAGACTGGTTCACGGAATACCGTCAATCTGTTGACATATGCAATTAGGAATGGCCTGGTTCAGATGTAGTTTATTTAGTAGACAAGTTGATAAGTTGGCAGGTAGACAAGTAGATTGTTTCCATAGTTCTTTGTTAATCTGTTCGCTTGTTCATCTGTTCGATTGTTCGACTGTTCGATTGTTCGACTGTTCGATTGTTCGATTATTCGATTGTTTAATTGTTCTTCATTTTCCAAATCAATTTTTTTTCAATAAATCCTTGCTTTTATAAAATTAACTTTTATCTTTGTTATTCGATAAATGTACAGATAATGCTGATAAAAAGCATATATATTACCGCCTGCCCTTCTGAAACCCGCATGGTTGTAGAGAGAGAGAGAGAGAGAGAGAGAGAGAGAGAATAAGTCCTGTATATCAACGCCCTTCGGGCAATTACCACGATTCAAATTTACTGCAATTCAATTCAAACCGACTTCAAGCCGGATGAAAGTCAATTCAAGTCAACCGGCGGGCAATTCAAGCCAATTTAAGGTCAGTTCAAATCAACTGCAACCCAATTTATATCAGTTGAAAGCCAGTTCAAGTCAACTGAAAACCGGTTCAGGTAAATTACAACACAATTCAAATCAGATAAAACACGATTCAACTCAACTGAAATGTGATTCAGGGCGGATAAAACCCGGTTTACCTTGCCTGCCGGCAG
>JAZDMF010000322.1:0-3932 GCA_043801235.1 Bacteroidota bacterium
ATATTTCAAATTTTAAACTGCTATATCCATTGTTAAATCAACTGTTTTAAAAGGTTCTTAAATGAATGAACAAAACTCAAATATCCAAAATTATTATATAATTGAATATCAATATGATAAACGACTTACGCAAGAAATCTATTATGATTTAACTTCTATTACTGTAATCCTGATTGTTTCTTTTCCATCAGTCCAATTATCCGGTTCTTTCTCAACGAATAATAAATAAATGTCTTCGGGATTCTCATTCCAATGCCTGTTCCTTATTTCCATGTTTTTCCTGCATATCATTTTACGCGCCCGTTTTCTTGCTTTAGAATAATTTTTATAAAATGAATTATTGATTTTCTTCTTTCGGCCGTTATAATATTCAATTTCAAAAAGTGTTTCCATACTCGAAAACTTCAACCTTTTTTTTGTTCCGATTTCAGGGCAAACCAACCTATTCCCTTTTCATTATCTTTACAGGTATTTAAGAGGTTTTTCAATCCCGTATATTAATTTTGCGGCAAAATTGATTTTATTCATTATTATATAAAAAGGCAAGTTTCCAAACGGTGAGTTTGATTTTCCCAAAGGTGATTTCAGACAAACGAACGGGGAAATTGCATTATGGAAATTAATGCACAGAATCTTGTTACATAATCATTAATGTATTCGTTAATACATCAGAAAATGCAGCATAAAAATAAATTGAATTAAAATCAGAAATTACCGGAGAAATTTTCAATAGCTCTTTCAAAATCTTCTCTTCTTCTTCTTGAAATAGCAATCTTGGAACCATCGGACATTTCAACATACCCGCTATCAACACGAATGAGCCGGACAACATGCTCAAGATTTATCAGGTGAGATTTGTGTATTCTGAAAAATTTTCTTTCTTCAAGAATATTTTGAAATTCCAACAAGTTTTTGCATACCATCATTGTTTTTTTACCAACCAGGTTGATAATGGAATAGGCTCTGTCGGCTTCAATGCTGATAATATCATGGGTATCGATATATTCCAGAGAATCGCCGGTAGGCACAGCAATTTTTTTCGGGACAGGGTTTTTTATGTTTTCCAATAGTACTTTATAATCAGGAAATACATTTGTTTGTCTTTCCCTTTTATCAATCACTTTCTTTACTGCGCTAATCAACTCTTGAATGTCAACAGGTTTTAAAATATAATCCACAGCACTGTATTTAAATGCTTTTATGGCAAAATTATCATAGGCCGTAATAAAGATCACATCGAATTTTCTTTCCGGTAAGCTTTCAAGTAAATCGAATCCGCTTGCATGAGGCATTTCCACATCAAGAAATACAAGGTCGGGTTTTCGCAGGGTGATTTCCTTTATTCCATCAGCAGCCGAATGAGCTGTTCCGGTAATTTCAATTTCCGGACAATATTCATTAAGGAGCAGTATCAATGAATGCACTGCTTTTTTTTCGTCGTCGATGATGATGGTCTTTATCATAATATTAATATTTCAAGTTAAGTGATGATATTACGTATATCCATATATTATAGTAAAAAGCAAATAGAAAATGTCAAATAGAAAATATTTTTCTTGTTTTTATCTTCATGCATTAGCATATAGACTCTTCCATTTTTTTAAATTTGCTGTTTTCTATTTTCAATAACCTTTGCGTAACATGAGTTAAATGGTATTATTCTAAAACAGGGAAACAAATTTCAACCCTTGTGCCGCTTGCGTTTCCGCTTTCATCCTTAAGATCAATATAGCTCACCGACATATCGCTTCCGTACAATGAGTTTATGAGCCTCAGCCTATTTTCAGTAATTTTTGTTCCCAATGATTTATGGGAGGTATTCTTTTTCTTCTTAATCTCTGCCGCTTTTTCCCTGCCGATGCCGTTATCTTCGATGAAGCACTTCACCATATTATCTTTTAATGCAATATCAACAGATATTCTCCCTATACCTTCTTTGTGCATCAATCCATGCCAGATTGAATTTTCAACATACGGCTGGATTAAAAGTGTAGGAATTTTATAGGTGGCGATTTCATTCTCCTCATCAAGGGTGATTTGGTATTCAAACTTCCCTTCAAACCGAAGCGATTCCAGCTCCAGATATAAATTCAAGGCCCGAACCTCATCCTGTATCGGGATTAAATGATGCTGCGAATTTTCCAATGTCACCCTCATCAATCGTGCAAACATAGTGAGGTACTTGTTTGATGCGACCTTGTCGTTATTGAGAATATAATATTGAATGGAATTAACAGTATTAAAAATAAAATGCGGGTTCATTTGCTGGCTCAGGGCCTTCTGCATGTATAAATTTAATTCCTGCTGAAGCTTGTTCCTTTTCCTTATTGCTTTATTCCTATATAATATATAAATCACCAGTGAAAGAAACACAATTATTACTACCACAGAGGCAAACAATAAACGCTGACCGAATAACTGATTCTGCTTCTTTGCAAGCTCAAGTTCTTTTACTTCTTTTTCCTTTTCAAGAAGTTTATTTTCCTTTTCTTTTTTTTCAGTTTCGTACTTTGTTTGCGCTTCGGTAAGTTGCTTGCTGGTTTCAATATTCAAAACAGAATCCTTGATTGCCGAATACAATTTATAATTCTCATAGGCTTTTGAAATGTTACCGTTTTTTTCATAAGTGTCTGCAAGATTACTGTAAGCATTTTTCAGCACATCATAAGTTTTCAATTCGTTTGCCAGCACAATGCTTTCTTCAATATACTCAATAGCTTTAGAAAAATTGGATTGTTTTGAATATACCGTACCAATATAATATTTAATTGTAGCTACCCCTTTTTTGTTAGCCAGTTCCTCATCGATAGCTAATGCTTCAAAATAATTTTCAAGCGCTGCTGAATATTTTTCCCCTGCTTCTTCAATAAGACCCAAATTGCCCAATGCAGTGGCTATACCTTGTTTATCACCAATCTCCCTGCATATTTCTAAAGATTTATTATAATATTCAGATGATTTAGTATAGTCTGACTGAGAATAATAAACAGCGCCTATTTTATTTAATGTTTCGGCTGCGTCTTTTTTATTTCCTGCTTTTTGCTGTATTGTGTATGATTGCTGGTAATGCTCCAGTGCTTTATTATACTTTCCTAAATAATAATAAATAGCTCCTATATTACTTCGGCATGATGCTGTTCCTGGGGTGTCGCAGGCAAGTTCGCGATAGTTCAGCGATTTCAGGTAAAATGATAGCGCCTTTTCATAATCAGCCATATTCATGTAGGTGAGCCCTATATTGTTCAGCGCATTTGCAATATCCTTGTTGTCATTGTTCTGATAACTGAGATAAAGTGATTTCTGAAAATAAGTGATAGCAGTATCATAACTTCCGCGAAACAGGTATACCTGTCCAAGTCCATTATAGTTTTGGGCGGTTCCTTTGAAATCGTTTAAAACACTATACGAAAGAAGTGATTTGTTGTAAAAATCTTCAGCCAGATCATAATTCCCTAAATTTTTATTGACCAGGCCTTTGTAATAAAATGCTTTTGCAACTCCTTTCGTATAGCCAATTTTAAGCGATAGTTTTAAAGCCTCATCAAAATAAATCAATGCTTTTTCAGGATCGGAACTCATCAGTCCGACACCTGTTTTATAAATCTTAATTACTTTTGAGGTATCTTCATTAATGCCTGCAAACTTACCGGAAACAGTATCTGTTTGTTGATTTTGCGAAAAACTAAGAGTTACAACAAAAATGAAAGGAAGAAGTGAATAATTAAAATGTAATTGACGATACATTTAAATAAATTTGAACTGCAAAAGTAAAGAATAATATTTGAAGAATTATTTTACACTTGTTCATGGTTAAATCATTTTTTAAGGTGCTACGTATAAATGGGAAAAACCCATGGAAGCACAAAATTATCTCCGGCTCATAGCGCCAGAGGACATTTTAAAATCCTTTGAACTGATAGAAATAAAAGAAA
>JAZDMF010000323.1:0-2971 GCA_043801235.1 Bacteroidota bacterium
ATATTTCAAATTTTAAACTGCTATATCCATTGTTAAATCAACTGTTTTAAAAGGTTCTTAAATGAATGAACAAAACTCAAATATCCAAAATTATTATATAATTGAATATCAATATGATAAACGACTTACGCAAGAAATCTAATAAAACAAAGTAAAACAAAAAATAATTGCGACGCATAGATGCTGGAAAAAATTAAGAATGAAATTTATATAATAATCCCGAAGGGATTAAATATGAATAAAAAAAGTATAATAAAAATTTTAACACCGGAGGTGTTAAATGTTAGTTGTACATATATATTAAACCTTTCAGGGTCGAAAGAAATTTAAATCTACTTCAAATAAAAATAAATTCTATCCGAATAAAAACTTAAAAATTATGGAAAATATATTTCAACCCCGTATTGACCTTTCGCAGCTGAACCAGACTGTAAACAAGGTAAAAGAAGAAATCGGAAAAGTAATCGTCGGTCAGAATGAAATGATTGATCTGTTCATTACGGCAATACTTTCCGATGGCCATGTGCTGGTGGAAGGAGTTCCCGGCATTGCCAAAACGCTTGCAGCAAAGCTTGTGGCCAAAACCTTATCCGTTGATTTTGCAAGGATACAATTTACTCCCGACCTGATGCCCTCGGATATTCTCGGAACTTCGGTTTTCAATCCTGCAAGCACATCCTTTGAATTCAAGAAAGGGCCGGTGTTTTCAAACATTGTGCTAATTGATGAAATTAACCGTTCACCTGCAAAAACGCAATCGGCCTTGTTCGAGGTGATGGAGGAACGACAGATAACCATTGATGGATATACTTACCCGATGAAAAAACCCTTCCTCGTTTTTGCAACACAGAATCCATTGGAACATGAGGGAACATACAGGTTGCCTGAGGCGCAGCTTGACCGCTTTCTTTTTAAAATTGAAGTGGGTTATCCGAGTCTTGAAGATGAAGTAAAAATTTTACATAATCATCACGACCGTAAAGGGAAAAAAGAAATGGATGAAGTGATGCCTGTGATGTCGTCAGAACAATTGATAGATTACCAGGAAAAAGTGAAAGAGATAATAATGGAGGATAAACTGAAATTGTACATTGCCCAGATCGTAAATAAAACAAGAAATAATAACTCGCTTTATTTAAGCGCATCACCTCGTGCTTCAATAAATATCATGAATGCATCCAAGTCGTTCGCTGCTGTTAACGGCCGCGATTTTGTTACACCCGACGATATCCGCTTTGTACTTCCCCATGTGCTGAAACATCGTATTATTCTCACTCCTGAAAAGGAAATGGAAGGAAAACGACCGGACGACATCATTAGTGAAATTGTAAATATTATTGAAATACCAAGATAATTTTTTGTTTTGAAATTTATCAGATCGCTTTATATTGACAATCGTTTGTACCTGCTGTTGCTGGCAAATGCTGTTGTTTTTGTATTTGCATATTTCTTTCCTGTGCTTTATGCTATAGGAGAGATTATTGCAGGGGGCATTATTGCATTGGTTGTTACAGACATGATTTTGCTTTATTCACAAAGACAAGGAGTAACAGCTTCACGCGACCTGCCTGAGAAATTTTCAAACGGCGATCAGAATAAGGTTAATATTCATGTTAAAAATAATTACCGGTTCACAATTCATTCCGGCGTCATTGATGAAATCCCTGCGCAATTCCAGATTCGCGATTTTTATATTTCTACCGTTTCAAAAAGCAGAGAAGAAAAGGTATTTTCATATTCTCTCAGGCCATTGAAAAGAGGGGAATATCGCTTCGGAAAACTAAAAATATATGCCAGCACAATTCTTAAAATATTCAGCAGGCGATTTGTTTTCTGCGAACCCGAAATGATCCCTGTTTATCCGTCCTTTCTGCAGATGCGCAAATACGAGCTGCTGGCCATATCAGACCGTTTAACTGAGGCGGGAATAAAAAAAATACGCAGCATAGGCCGTAACCTGGAATTCGACCAGATACGGAAATACAATACTGACGACGATTACCGCAGCATCAACTGGAAAGCTACGGCGCGAAAAGGCGAGCTGATGGTGAACCAGTATGAGCAGGAACGCTCGCAGCAGGTGTTCAGCCTCATTGATATGGGCCGTGTGATGAAAATGCCTTTTGAAGGAATGACGCTGCTCGATTACGCCATCAACGCAAGCCTGGTTATTTCAAATATTGCAGTGCTGAAACACGACAAAGCAGGTCTGGTCACTTTTACAAATAAAATAAATACATTTATCCAGGCCGACAGGAAAAAGAATCAGATCCCGCGAATACTGGAAATATTATACAACCAGGAAACCAATTTTGTGGAATCGAATTATGAGCTTTTATACATAACGGTAAAGCGGAATATCAACCAGCGCAGCCTGCTTTTTTTATACACGAATTTTGAAAGCATGACATCCTTGCAGCGCCAGTTAAGCTTTTTGAAACTCCTGACCGATTATCATCTGCTCGTTGTGATATTCTTTGTAAACACCGAAATACAGGGACTTTTAAATTCTGAAATATTAACTCTTGAGGATGTTTATATAAAAACCATCGCTGAAAAAACTGTTCTTGAGAAACGACTAATCGCGAAGGAATTAAATAAGAACGGCATACATTGCATACTTACCGAACCGGCAAACCTCTCTGTAAACACTATTAATAAATATCTTGAGCTGAAATCGCTGGGGCTTATTTGAAACGCAGAAGTCCCAAGTCCAAAATTCCAAGCCCCAAATTCAAAGTAGGCTTATTGCGTTAGTGTCTTACTATTAATATTCTAACCAAAAATCGCAAAATATTTCAAATTGCAAAATGTAAATTGCAGATTGCAAAATGGCTGACTTTTTCAAATTTTGAAATTTAACCCACATTGCAGCTATGTATCCGTAATAAGCTGACAATGAGCTGTGACCTTTCTAAAGATTTCATCAGGGGGGACTACAGATTTTTTTCTGATGAAAGGCGCATATTTA
>JAZDMF010000325.1:0-17302 GCA_043801235.1 Bacteroidota bacterium
GGTGGTAATAATGATAGTTTGAATATAATTATAGCCCAGTTGAAAAGATAAAAGGGGAGCAATTAAAAACTTTACTCCGCTTAAAATACCAACTTGAATCAATTTATAAAAACTGCCTGCTTTTATAAAAATTATCAAAAACTGAAAAATCATCGTAGCAAAATTACGACATTCAAAAAAAAAAAAACAAGGGGAAATGCTAATATTTTCAGGCTAAAGAGGATAAATTAGACGGATGAACAAACTAAGTAGGCAGATGCCGGAAATTTTAATGCCGAAAATATCAAAATTTTAATTTGCTTCCGTATGCAAGGTCGCCGGCATCTCCTAAACCCGGAACGATGTATGACTGTGCTGTAAGTTCATCGTCAACTGCTGCAACCCAAAGTGTATAATCATCTTCAGTCATGTGCCTGTTGAGGTAATCAACACCCTGGGCGCTGGCAATGATGGATATGATATGAGTATGTTTGGGTTTGCCGCTTTCAAGAAGCTGCTTGTATGTAAGCAGCATCGACGAACCTGTTGCCAGCATCGGATCGGAAATAATAAGTACTTTGTCCTCAAGATTGGGGCTTGATGTGTATTCAATCTGGATATCGAACTTGCCGCTTTTATGATGCCTGCGGTAGGCCGAAACAAAAGCATTCTGAGCACGGTCGAAAAAATTCAGAATGCCCTGGTGAAAGGGCAAGCCTGCCCGCAGTATGGTGGCAATCACAGGCTGGTTTTTTAATACGGGAACTTCAACAGCGCCAAGCGATGTGGTGAATTCGCGCAATTCATACTCCATCACCTTGCTTACTTCATAGGCAAAGATTTCGCCAATGCGTTCGAGGTTCCTTCTGAAACGCATGCTGTCCTTCAGTATCTCGGCATCCCTGATTTCGGAAATGAAATCATTCATAATGGAATTGTGTTGCCCTAAATTATAAACCATATAATATTATTAATATTTCAGATTTGTTTCCTGAACCACTTTATAAAAGTAATACTTTTTGATAATATCTGCGGAAGCTTATTTTTTTTGTATTGAAAATAGGTGCATTCTGTTGAACCAAAACCCTTGTAAAACCTTGCCAGGTTTAGATCGTTCGAGCCTTCAAAATCGAGAATGATGTTTCGCTGTACATTCTCCCTGATGAAGTTATCGATCAGAAATGTCATGGCACCGTTCGATCGGGCAGCAATGCCTGTAGCAGAAAATATGAAAATCACCCTTTTGTTGCTTTCTATAAAAATTGCCGCAGCACATAAATCTTCTTCCGGTGATTTCACGCCCCAGATATGAGCCAGGTTTTTTCCTGAAAGAACATCAATCAGTTTACTGAATGTTTTATAAGCCCTGTCATTCAGTGTTTCAATATTTTTTCCCCTGTGCATGAGGAATAATTCAATAATTTTCCGGTGATCAAAATTTTTAAGGATGGAAAGATCCGACTTTTCAGCTGTCTTTAAATTTCTTTTTGTATTTTCCGAGTAGTTTTTATAAAGTATATCGTACGATGCAATAAGGTCAAGTTCATAATTTTTGTTGAGACGAACCTCATGCTTTGAAGCATCAATCTTGTTGAAGACATTTAAATTTATCTCAATGAGTCTGAATTTTCCGGGAATGCTGCAGAGGAATTCATCAATGATATTTTCATTTAGAATATTTTTCGAGAAAACACCAAGCTGCTGGGTGAAGAATGGCTGAAAGAGGTAATCTATCCCGGATTTTTTTCTGGCCGTAATCGGAAACACGCGTTCATATTCGTTTTCAACCAGTGCTTCCCAGCCGGGGCAAACGATATCGAGATACCATGAATACGCATAGATAAGTCCGTTGAATGAATTTAGAATGCATTCATCCCATTTTTGTTTATCAATTTCATTATTAGTTAAATGATAAATCATAGAAAGCGACTGTCGAAAGTAAAGTACTTATTTATTTTAGATTTACGATTTTAGATTTAGAATCAGTTTTTAAATAATAATTCTAAAATCATAAATTATTTCAAAAATTGTAATTAATATTCAAACTCTAATTATGGTAAAGCCAGTTTTATCATTTCTTCGTAAACCTTGTGCCATCCAATCCACCTTTTCTCATTGCTCAGCGATTCGTTATGCCATAAACTGATGAACATTCCGTTTACTGCTTTCACTTCATCAATCAGAGGTTTAATATATTTTATGGCGTCAAAAGCGGATACGTTGTGGTAATCGCGCAGTGTGCCTTCCATCAGTGCAAAAGGGAAAAGCTTCAGATGCGTTTCGGTTTCCATATCCAGATCGTAAAAATTATAAGGGTCGCATATTCCAGCCCTGAATCCGGTTTGTGTAGGATAACCCAGCGAATAGTCTTCCTCTATATCAGCCTCAATCAGGCCGCGGAAGGTATTGGGGAAGGACAGTTTTAAAAAATGCTGTCTGCTTCTGGTCACTTCCCTGTTCAGGACATTCGATAATCTTGCTGTTTCCTGAAGAATTTTTCCGGGCCGGGTATTTGAAGCAAAAGAAGGATGAATGCCCACATCGGCATGATCGGCAATGGATTTAACTAGTGAGTGAAATTGGCGGTTGTTCACATGAATGTTTTTGTCGTATTGCGAATAACCGGCAAAAAGGACAAAATACAATGGAATAATTTTATATTTTTCGTGAACTTCGGATTGAAATTGGAAAGTGTCAAATGGGTCTTTTTTCAACCCTGCAAGGACTTTGGTGCGTTCGGAAATTTCTGAAATATTCAATTCATAAAGCGATTTTGTGTAACCCGCAAATGTTCTCACAAATCCTTTTTGCCTGTATGCCCATGCACTGTCAATATCGATGGTTGAAAGGAAACGATACTTTTTTTCAGAAAATTTCAATGAGGGATATTTATACTTCAGCATTTTTTTAATTTTTTCAGCCCAGATGTTTACTACAGGCTTTTTCAGAAACCCATTGATATGTGCAAGGCTTTCAGCTGCATCGAAGCGGTTGAATTTATCTTTTTTATAAGGAAGGTATTCCTCATAGCGCGTGATCAGATAAAAAGCTGCAGCAAAAGGATCGAAAGGCAGTGCTGAATTTTTATATACCGAAAAGGGGCAAAGGGTATTCTCAAATTTAACACAATCGAATTGCTGCTGTTTTATGCCTGTTTCGAACAGAAGGTTCACAGGGTAAAAAAAAATTTCATCACCGATAGGCTGATAAGAGTAATTGAGTTTGGGGCCTTTATAGTTTTTAAATTCAGCAGTGTTGCAGGTAAGACTGTAGTCAACAGGGATCAGGTTCCTGAAAAATACATCAAAAATATATTTGATGCGGTTGTTGGTCCTGGGTGTAAAAATTAACAGCATTCCAGGCGTTTGATTGTTTTAATTATTACTGAACAAATGTATTCAGCTGCCCTGCCATTACCAAAAATTTCAGGAAACGATGATGGTTTTAAGTTTAAATATGCAGCGGCTGCTTCAGTTATTTTCGCTTCATCACAATTTGCTATCACGGCCGCACCTGTTTCAACCAGTTCCACCCATTCTGTTTCAGGACGAAGGATGATGCAGGGTTTTTTGTAAAAATATGCTTCTTTCTGAACGCCGCCGGAATCGGTCATTATAAGTTTTGCATTTTTTTCGAGCATCATCATTTCAAAAAATGAAACAGGAGGAATAATGGAAATTAACGGATTTTTATTTAAAGAACAGTGCACGTTTGTTTTAAGAGTCTTTTCAAGTATTCCGCTGGTTCGGGGATGTAAGGGAATTACAGCTTTTAAGCCCGTATTTTCAGAAACCTTCAGTATCGCGCGGAAAATCGAATTAAGGTTTTCGGGGACATCGGTATTGTGATCGCGGTGAATGGTGCATAAAAAGTATTTGTTTTCCTGAACGTCCAGTGTTTTCAGTATTTTCGAAGTTTTAGCCTTTTCTGAGTAAAAAAGAGCATTATCATACATCACATCGCCGTAGTTAAAAACACCTGGATTTTCAGCATTATAGGGTGGTTTTGTGTTTTTCCCAATCCCTTCGGAGAACAGATTTTTAACACCGGTTTCTGTAGGTGAAAAAAGTAAGGCTGACAGATGGTCGCATACGGTACGGTTTATTTCTTCAGGCATGCGGCGGTTGAAGGAACGAAGCCCTGCCTCAACGTGAGCCACAGGAATATTAAGTTTTGCAGCGGTTACCGAGCCTGCGAGAGTTGAATTCGTATCGCCGTAAATTAAAACCAGACCGGGTTTTTCTCTTAAAAGTGTTTCTTCGATGCGCTGCATCATCAGTGCTGTCTGCACAGCATGAGAAGCGGAACCTACGTTAAGATTATAATCCGGGGCAGGAATTTCCATTTCCCTGAAAAATACATCCGACATATTATCATCATAATGCTGGCCGGTATGCACAATTATTTCCTGAATCCTATCGGCATATGAATTCCTGATACAACGGCTGATGGCAGCAGCTTTGATGATCTGCGGACGGGCGCCTATTATGGTAATAATTTTTAACATTCCTTATTTTACTTCATCATTTGTCAATAGTCATTTGCTGTTCCGATAGATATCGGGAGCAGCGTCATTAAGTCATTACGCTTCGCTGTCATACATAGTTATTCGCTTTGCTGTCATTTATGGTCATTCAGCTGCACTGTCACTCATGGTCAATGTGCTAAGCTGTTTTATAAGTCAATTGTGAAATAGTTAATTAGTAAAATAGCTTTTTAGGAAATTATACTAGGTCATCGCAAATCATCATTTATCATTAATAATTTCATAAAGTTTCAATAAATTTCATTTTTATTAACATTGAGCTATGAACTTTAAACTTTTTGTACTTAAATTAATCCTTCATCTGCAAAGCTAAAATATTTTTCATCCCCAATAATGATGTGGTCCAGAACAGAAATATCAAGAAGTTTTCCGCCTTCTTTAAGTTTTCGTGTAATGTTGTTGTCCGATTCGCTGGGGCTGATGTTGCCCGATGGATGATTATGACAAAGGATGATTCCTACGGCTTTGTTCTCAATAGCTATTTTAAAAATTTTGGAAGGATCGGCAACTGTACCAGTAAGGCCGCCTTCGCTGATGCAATGCTTGTCAATAACTTTATTGGCGCGGTTCAGCAGAAGTATCCAGAACTCTTCGTATGCAGAATCTGACAGGGTGGGGTTAAAAATATCATACACATCCTTGCTGGCAGAGATTTTTTTCTTATTTAAGGCATCTGTTTCGCGTTTTCTGTTCCCGAGTTCAAGCGCTGCGGCAATGGTAACAGCTTTTGCACTGCCAATGCCTTTGAACTTAGTAAGGTCTTTAAGCGAAAGTTTTGACAGATCAATCAGGTTATTCCCGCATTGGGTCAATATTCTTTTTGCGATATCGATGGCAGATTCTTCTTTCGTGCCTGATTGAATAAGTATTGCCAGCAGTTCGGCATTGCTTAAAGCTTTTTTCCCTTTGCCAATAAGCTTTTCACGGGGGCGGTCGTCGGGAGCCCATGATTTTATAGAATTGGATTTCTGGGTCATAATACAGTGTTTCTCAATATCCAAAATACAATATACAACACACAACACACAACATCCAATTACTAAGTGAAACAGTTAATTATACTTGGTTATTGGGAGTTCGTCATCGGATATTGGAAATTGAACTTTCAAACTTACATAAATTCTCTGACTGCATAATGTCATTTAAAATATATTATGTTTTTATACCCCATCCCTATTTCCCTTCCCGTACGAGTATTGGAAGGAACAGAATATGGATATATAAAAATAAGTCATAATATATATAATTCATGTTTGATTTAAATAAAATAAAAAAAGCCTTCCCAGGCAGGAAAGGCTTACCCAAATCATTATGAAAATAATTTATAAAGCGTTTACTTTTCTTGCCAGCTTCGATTTTAAGTTGGAAGCTTTGTTTTTGTGTATCACTTTTTTCTTTGCCAGTTTATCGAGCATTGCAACTACTTCAGGAAGTTTTTTCTTAACTTCTTCCTTGTCTTTCGTGCTCCTGAATTCTTTAACAGCGTTGCGTGTCGTTCTTGCTTTAAAGCGGTTTTCAACGCGACGGGTTTCGCTGCTGCGTATTCTTTTTTTTGCTGATTTATGGTATGCCATAATTTTGTATGGTTAAATTGCTGGTATTGTTTAACTGTTATATTAATTCACACCTATATTGTTTACGATTGTTATCCAGCAATTGAACAATTTGACAATATAATACAATAAAAGCAAAATGATTATTGTTTGTTGTGAATCTTAAAAATTTGTAGCCCGTAGGGGATTCGAACCCCTGATTTCCAGGATGAAAACCTGGCGTCCTGGGCCAGCTAGACGAACGGGCCTCTTAAATTGGAGTGCAAAGGTAGAAATATATTTTATTCCTGCAAAAAAAAATAAAGAATTTGTTTAAATGCAAGGCATGGTCAATGGTAGAAGGTATATAGCAGCCAGTCTGCCTGCCTGCCGGCAAGGCAGGGTCATTGGTCAACGGGCATTAGTGAAAAAGCAAAATAGGAAAAATCGTAAATCATTCCGAATCATCCCTGTCAACCTGGAAGCGGAAGCCAAGGCGTTTTCCTGTACGCAGATTCATAGTATTCTCGAGACGTTCTGATACACTCACGACTTTTACACTGTCGTAAACGGGTGTGAGAAGGTCGAAATCCACACAGTAATTTATTGCTGTATCAAGTATTTTTTTCATTGCAGAAGTGTTGAGGCGGGCTTTTGAAAAGTTATTATACATAAGTCCTATCTGTCTTTTTCCTTCAACAAAATAATGGTATTCCCTGTTTATAAAGATACGCGCAATCAGGTAGCCCAAATCATTTACCCGGTTATATTTGTATGAATCAGACAGGAAGTTGTGCATATTGATTATGCCACAGTAAGAGCGGGTGATGTCATGTTTGATATAACCCAGGTTCATAATATCATGCTCGCGGGGGAATTCAAAAACATTGGTGTGCATTGAAATAATAAGCATGTCGCCACCAAACCTCAGCTCGGCTTCAAATTCGCCACGGTCGGAAAAACTGAACTGTATTCGTTTATCAATTTTGATAACTTTTTTCTTGAGGTTTTCAATCATTTCTTTTGCCAGGGTTTTCATTTCCTGGAAGGATTCGTAAGTGTTATTGTAAATGTCAAGCTTCATTCCGCCTTTTTCAATAATTTTCTCGGGAAGAGGCAGTTTTTTCAGTTCTTCATTAGTCATGATGAATTTTCTTAATTAGGAGAAAACAAACTTACAATTTTTTTTTGAATAAATAAAAATGTTGGATGTATAGAAAATTAAGGTGATCGGTAACAAATGTGCAGTTAATAGTAAAAACAATTGAAACGGTGAATGGGCGACAAGGCGATAATGCGAAGTTGCGAAAAAGCAAAGACCAACCAGTAACCATTCAGATGCTTTTTATCTTATCACAGAATTTTTCTTGCAACCGCTTCTGCTGCGTTTTCCCCGTCGATGGCGGATGATACGATTCCGCCGGCATAACCTGAGCCTTCACCGCAGGGGAAAAAATTCCCGATCTGAAGATGTTCGAGTGTTGCTGCATCACGTGGAATTCTTACAGGTGATGATGTGCGCGATTCGACAGCAAATACTGCAGCTTCGCTGGTATAGAATCCCTTCATTTTTTTATCGAATTCTTTAAATGCTTCTTTCACTGATGTAACGATAAATGGCGGGAAGATTTCATGCAGAGGCGATAATTGTGTGCCCTGCCTAAGTGATGATGTACCTATTCCGGAAGAAAGTTTGTTTTCAAAAAAATCGGTCATGCGCTGTGCAGGAGCGAAATGATTGCTGCCGCCTGCAACAAAAGCATATTTTTCGAGCATTTTCTGGAAACGGATTCCTGATAAAGGTCCTTCGAACCCGAACGATTTATAATCGGTTTCATTTACTGTAGCAACAATACCAGAATTGGCAAAGGGCAGATTTCTCCGGCTATTCGACATACCGTTCAGCACCAGTTCATCCTGCGAAGTAGATGCATCGACAATGGTTCCACCGGGGCACATGCAAAATGAAAAAACACCTCTTCCTCCGAATTGACCGGCAAGACTGTAGGTAGCCGCAGGCAGATAACGACCCCTGTTTTTCCTATGGTATTGAATTTCGTCAATAAGTTGCTGAGGATGTTCGATACGAAAGCCTGCAGCAAAGGGGCTGGGTTCAATCAAAATATTTTTCTTTTCCAATAAGAAAAAAATATCTCTTGCCGAATGGCCTGTTGCCAGGATAAAGGCGCTTCCGCCGAATTCATTTCCCTGTGCAGTTGTGACACTTTCAAAGGTGTCATTCTTTATTTTTATATCGTTAATGCGGTTTTCAAAATGAAATTCACCCCCGAATTCTTCAATGGTTTGCCTGATTGCGGCAATGATTGCGGGCAGTTTATCGGTTCCTATATGAGGATGTGAATCGGCAAGAATATCCGGTTCTGCTCCATGCATGTATAATAATTGCAGTATCCGGTTTACATCACCACGCTTTGTTGAACGTGTATAAAGTTTGCCATCGGAAAATGTTCCTGCCCCGCCTTCACCGAAGCAATAATTTGAATCCGGATTAATAATTCCTTCACGCAGGATATGTGCAATATCATGCTTCCGTTCATTTACTTTTTTTCCGCGTTCAATAATGATTGGTTTTAAACCGAGCTCTATACATTTTAATGCTGCAAACATTCCGGCAGGGCCTGCGCCCGCAATGATTACATCCGGGCTTTTGGTGACATTTTTAAAAGGGAAATCAAAATGATGCTGTTCTGGAATTTCATCAATAAAAACTTCAAAACGGCAGCGGAAAAATATTTTCGATTTGCGGGCATCAAGCGAACGTTTCAGTAAGTTTATTCCTGTAATTTCGGAAGGATCGACATTCAGTGAACGGGCAATGATATTTTTATGATATAGCGGATTTGAAAGTTGTTCAGGCACAATAGCCAGTTCAATTTGCTTTCTCATCCGGCTTATTCAAAAAGAAGTGAAATCTGGAAAAGTTTTGAGTTCAGCCTGTCGATGGAAGTGGTATAAACAGTGTTGTCGCGTTTCAGGAGATCGCGCATACCATAGATCATTTTTATTTCTGCTGCAAATTTAAAGTAGGGAAGGTAAAAATCAAAGCCAACTCCAAACTGGTAACATATATCATTCTGTTTTAATTTCACCAGGTCATTTTCCCTGTCCTTCTTCTTGGCCTGTGACGCCAGGTCAATGCTGTACTGCATTCCGCCAATGACATAAGCCCGTATATTATTCAGCCGTTTCGATTTGTATTTGAAAAGCAGAGGGAAGTCAATAAAAGTTGATTCGATTTTCTTTGGTGTTTCAACAACATTGCCATTGTATTTAAGGGTGTAAATAAGGTTTCTTTGTCCGAATGAAAGTGTTGGAATGAACCGCAAGTCGCAAAAATTTCCTATTCCCAGGTTTGAAACAATTCCGATGTTAAAGCCCCACTGTGGCTGTGTTTGAATTACAAAAAGCGAATCGTTCACATAATTTTCTACCGGACGGATGGCGAAATCCATTTTGTTTAAACAGAGCGCAAAACCAAAATGATAAGGCTTGAGATCATATTTCGGCAGGTTTTCGATGCGGGGATGTTTTTGTGCAGAAAGCGTTTGTGGAATTATTAAAATAATTCCAAGTATCAGGCTGTAATATTTTATACGGGTTGCCAAAAACATTGTTTTTATACTGTAAACGGATACAAATTTAAAATTACTGAAATAATATTGTCAAATTGTCTTATTGCTATATTGCTGTGACGATCCGTTAACGAAATGGATGAAGATTAAAATAACAATTTAACAATGAAACAATTTAACCATTCAAAATATTACTGAAAGTAACGGATGTTCTATACTTATATTGTTTTTCGGAATGCAAATTTACCATTGATTATTTATGTTTAAACGAAAATTCAAGTTAAAATGTTATAAAGAAGACGCAAAGTTTTATTTTTCTGCAAGGTATATTGAGCAAATACCTCCGCTCAGTATGTATATTCTAACTTTTCCGAAACCTGAATTTGTTATGATTTCAGCAAATTCGTCGCCTTGAGGAAATTTCATTACGGTTTCAGGCAGGTAAGCATAAGCGTTAGGATTTTTAGAGACGATTTTTCCAACCCAGGGGAGAATGCGGCGGAAATAAAAAAAATATACTTGTTTCATGGGAAATACATAGGGTTTGGAAAATTCAAGAATTACAGCAACTCCTTTCCTATTTAAAACCCTGTGCATTTCTATAATTCCCTTCTTCAGATTTTTGAAATTACGAACGCCAAAAGCCACAGTAACTGCATCAAAGCTAAGGTCGGGAAAAGGAAGGTTTTCAGAACTGCCCGAAGTTAAAAATATCTTATCCTGAACTTTTTTCTGCTGTATTTTTTTTTCGGCAATCTTCAGCATTTCCCCTGAAATATCGATACCGGTTATTTTTTGCGGATTCAGCTTAAGTGCGGCAATAGCAAAATCGCCCGTGCCTGTTGCGACATCAAGAATAGTCTGAGGATTGTATTTTTTTAACAAGTTGATCGCTTTTCGTCTCCACCGCTTGTCAGTTCCACCGGAAAGGAAATGATTCAGGAAATCATAATGAGGAGCAATGTCGTTAAACATCTGTTCAACATTTGTGGTTTGCGGATTATAAGTAGCGGAAGGTCTCATTAAAATGTTTATCCTACTAGTATATTAGCTGTTGAGTATTTATACTGTCCCCTTGCTTTGCGGGTTGACATGGCAAAAGCAAGAGTTAACGGACCTGTACGCCCGATGAACATAGTGAGGATGATAATTATTTTTCCTGCATTGCTTAAATCAGGAGTGATTCCGGTTGATAAACCTACAGTTCCGAATGCCGATAAATCCTCAAAAAGAATCTGGATGGGCATAAAATCAGGTTCTGTGATCATCAGTAATAAGGAGCCAATAAAACACACGGTTACTGAAAAAAACAGCACCGCCAGCGCTTTCTTGAACAAGTCGGCAGTAATGGTATGTTTGAATATTTCCACATTTTTTTTACCCCTTATTGTTGACCAGACTGTGGATGAAACAATTGCGAAAGTAGATGTTTTAATACCTCCGCCTGTTGATCCTGATGAAGCTCCGATAAACATAAGGAACAACATGAAAAAAAGTATGGGCATGCCGAGCCTCGCATAATCAACAGTATTGAAGCCGGCGGTGCGCGGAGTAACTGACTGGAACAAGGATAAGACAAAACATTCAAAAGCATTTTTACCGGCCAGGGTATTATTTTTCTCGAGAAGGTAAAAAACAACAGTGCCTAAAATAATTAATCCGATGGAAGTGTACAAAGCTATTTTTGTTCCTACCGAAATTTGTTTCCAGGGATGCCTTATCCTGTCGCGCAGGTTTTTAATGCTGAACATATCGGTAAGCGAAGTAAAACCGATACCTCCGAGGAAAATTAGTGAAACTATAACCAGGTGTATGAAGTACGAATTTCGCACAAGAGGATTGTACAGGTTGTCGGTGAATAGCGAGAATCCTGCATTATTAAAAGCCGAAATGGAATGAAAAATGGAATAGTAAACCTGCTGCATCCATGAATTGAAATGTATTTCGGGGCTCCATAAGAAGAATATCAACAGGGTTCCGGCCAATTCAATACCTGCGCTGAAGAATACGATTCTCCTTAATAATCCTTTAGAATCAAAAAGGTTTTCGGCTCCAAGGAATGCGCTGATGATCGACTGTTGTTTTATTCCCTGCGACTTTCGGGCGAAGGTGGCAAAAAAAGTAGCGAACGATAATATGCTGATACCACCCATTTGTATAAGAAGCATGATTACAATCTGCCCTTTAAGAGTATAAAATGTTGCAGTATCGTTAACAATCAGTCCTGTGACACAACTGGCACTTGTAGATGTGAAGAGTGCATCAATGAAAGGCATGCTTTTGCCGGAAGAAGTCATTTCGGGTAACATCAGCAGGCCGGCACCACCCAAAATCAGAATAATGAACGAAAGAATAAACATATTGGCCGGACCAATATGAAGTGATGACAAACTTGAGCTGGCTTTTCCTGTTTCAATAAGAATAAGAATTAATAAAAGAAACTGGATATACAAATGAGGCACATGAATTGCCGGGTAATATTTAAAGAGTATTCCCTGCAGCATAAGCAAAATCAGGAACACAGCCTCAAACAAGCTTGACTTAAAAAATTTAAAAGGTTCAAAATTGTAAAAAAAATTGATGAAATAACTGAAAAAGAAAAAAATAAATAAACTTTTGGTAATTATTAATAACAGAATTTTTGTTTCGGGAAGTACAGGAAATCCGTAGTAAACAATTAAAATAAAAACAGCAGCGATAAGCCCGAGCCCTCTCAGCACCCTGAGGTTTCGTAAAACCTTTTTCTTGCTGTTGTAGATAGCAATGTTGCATCTTTCGCGTAAGTCGGACCAGGAAAGCATATGTTATTTTAGCAACTTTATGGCTTCATTCAGAAGCTTTTCTTTATTAACGGGTACCACACCCACGTCTTCGCAAACAAGGCCGCCGGCAAGGTTAGAAAGAGAAGCTGTAATTTCAGGTTCAATGTTCAATGCAAGGCAAAGAGCGGCAACTGAAATTACTGTATCACCTGCACCGGAAACATCGGCAATATTTCTTATATGAGAAGGAATCATTTTTTTCAGAAATTTATCCTTGTCGTTTATTGAACTTACATACATTCCTGCTTCCGATAATGTAACCATCACCATGTCAATATTATTATTTAACTGCAGAAGGTCCACTGCGTTTTCAATATCTGCCGGTGAATCAAAAGAGTCGATCTTCAGGCCTTCTTTCAACTCTTTCAGATTGGGTTTAAAAAGAGAAAGGTTTTTATATTCATTAAAATTTCTTTGTTTGGGATCGGCAATTACAGGAATTGAAATGCTTCGGGCAACAGTAGTGATTTCATGAATTAATTTGGGTGTAATAACACCTTTATCGTAATCTTCAAAAATGACAGCATGAATCTTTTCATTTTTTAAAATGCTGCAGATAGTATCAATAAGTTTTTTCTCGTCATATTTTGAAATGAAATTGTCAGTTTCTTCATCCACCCGCAGCATTTGTGTGTTATTGCCGATGACCCTGAATTTCGTGGTAGTTATTCTATTTTTATCATCAGTGGTTATAATTCCTTTATCTGACAAGTGAAGCGACTGTATTAATTCACGGAAAAGAATTCCTTTGGCATCGTCACCCACAACACTGCAAAGAATGGGAACAGCGCCAAGCGCTGTAAGGTTGAGGGCAACGTTTGCCGCGCCACCCGGCCTGTTTTCCCTTTTGTTTACCGCAACAATAGGTACAGGCGCTTCGGGCGAAATTCTCTCAACTTTTCCCCACAGGTACGAATCAATCATTACATCACCGATAACCATGATGCGTAATGAGGAAAAATTATTGAATATTTCTGTTATCTGATTTGTGTTGATATTCATGTGCTAAAAATTTTGTATGTGCTTAAAATCAATGTGTTGGGAAACGTGATTTTTTTGTTACCTGCCTGCCGGCAAGGCAGGCTCGCTCCCACAACCGCAACACTGGCTTGCTCGTGAATATCCATGCATAAGTTGATGTATAGAAGCCCTACGCATATTTTAATCATCACTGTTAGTACAAATTTTTGTTTGCATGGATATTTCATAGTGATTTTTTTATTCTTCAAAACCTAAAGTGCAGTAATCAATAAGCGAAAAATCGATGCTTTTGGTAAAAGGGAAATTAACTGTTTTCCTGTCGCCCATCAAACCTTTTACTTTTGCAGTACTTTTTCCGAGCAGTTTTTTTTCGTAATCGTAAGCATGTATCATCAGGTTGCCTGAAAATGCCTTGTCAACATTCAATACAACAGCTATTGCTTTACTTACTTCTTTTGAATGATGCCCGTTCTCAACATCTTCGAGTGAAAGGCCGCATGATTTAATATCACGGCTGGGGAAAATTTTAATATAAACTTTTTTGAAATCTTCATCCTCGACCATTCCTGAAATGGGTTCGGCATACGTTGAATCCACGGGACGTTCGGAATATGTGGTTGAATCGGAAAACACATAATTGTTATGCTTTTTTTTTGCTATTGTGCTGTCGGCATTTACAACAGTATTATCTGTAATGACAGACAAACTTTTGTTGAAATTCATAATTCCTATGATGATTCCTGCTGCAAAAAATACAAGACCGGAAATCCACATTTTTGTTTTCCCCTTAAACATACCGGTGATAAAAAGTATAATGCCGGTAATGCCCGATAATATTGAAATAATAATAAGCAAAAAAGACAAAAATGCAGAGGTTTCCATAAATGCTTTTTTATTGGTTTGACAAAAGTATAAAATTCATTGAAATAATAAAAAAAGCCTGAATTCTCAGGCCTTGTATTATAGAATTATAAACAAATGTCATTTCTTATGCGGACAATCTGGTTTGCATTTCGAAGGATCGCATTTTGAAGGGTCACACTGCATTTTATCGTTCATCACCTCTTTTTCAATCATCATTTTGCAGGAATCGCCTGAAAATGTTGAATCCATCATCATCATTGAATTGCATTTCATCATGCAATGATCAAAATCCATATGCCTGCAATTCATTTCTTTGTTCATGCAATTCTTTTGGCAAACACGATAACATTTATGAGCGCCGCAGAAAACACCTGATATAATCAATACGAATGTCAGTCCTGTAAGGATACTTCCCCTCCACATTAATTTTTTGTTTTGTGTTGCTAGCCCGTTGATCAATACAACCACTCCTGCTAAACCCAACAATGCAATAATGATTGTTGAAATATAGAATAAAATAAATGTTGTGCTCATAATTTTTTGTTTTAGGTTAAACAATATATAATTTGCAAATATAAAAAAATTAATTAACATGGACTAAATCTAAATGTCTTGGAAAATGTCTTTTAATTTCATTAATTTTGCCCTTGCCTGCCCATTTGCCGGCAGACAGGTGTATGATTGGTTTCATGGATTGATTTATTCTTGAAATTCAAAGAAACCATTAGTTTTCGCCTGTCTGATAAAGGGCGGCAACAGTTTTGTCAAAGGCAATTTTATATTTCATTTTTGCATAGTGTAAATTTATTTAAGTTATGAAGAAAAGAATGATCGTTCTCTTTTTTTGTTTTCTTTCTGCCATGGGCACAAAAGCCGATGAAGGAATGTGGCTGCCCATATTGCTTGAACAGCTTAACCAGGGCGATATGCAAAGCATAGGATTAAAGCTTACTTCTGAAGAAATATACAGCATCAACCATTCGAGCCTGAAAGATGCCGTTTGTCTTTTTGGGGGCGGATGCACGGCTGAAGTGGTAAGCGACCAGGGAATGATTCTCACCAATCATCATTGCGGATACAGTTCCATTCAATCACACACGACACTTGAGAAAAATTACCTTGTAGATGGTTTCTGGGCCAGGGAAAAAACCGATGAGCTCGCATGTTCAGGCATAAGCGTATCGTTTATAATCAGCATGGAAGATGTAACTGCAAAGATCCTCGATGGCGTTACAGAAAAAATGACGGAAGCCCAGCGCGATGAAATTATTAAGAAGAACAGTACAATAATAGAAACGGAAACAGTAAAAGACACTCATTATAAAGCCAAGGTGAAAGCATTCTATTACGGCAACGAATATTACCTTTTCGTTTATGAAATGTTCACGGATATACGCCTGGTAGGTGCACCCCCTACTTCCATAGGAAATTTCGGCGGTGATTCCGACAACTGGATGTGGCCGCGGCATACAGGCGATTTTTCGATTTTCAGAATTTATGCCGATTCAAGCAACCATCCGGCCGATTATTCAAAAAACAATATTCCCTACATTCCTAAAAAATCACTCACTATTTCCCTGAAAGGAGTTCAGAAAAACGATTTCACCATGGTATACGGCTTCCCCGGAAAAACACAGGAATATCTCACATCATACGGCGTGAACCTCATAAGCAATGTCGAAAACCCTGTACTTATTGGAATTCGCGATAAAAAGCTTGAAGTTATAGGAGCCGCTATGAAAAGCGATCCGCTTATTAAAATTCAATATGCTTCGAAATACGCAAATGTTGCCAACTACTGGAAAAAATTCAAAGGTGAAAGTAAAGGAATAACAAAACTAAATGGTGTTGAGAGAAAAAAAACCCTCGAAACAGAATTCACAAACTGGGTGAATGCCGATGC
Organism: Bacteroidota bacterium; assembly: GCA_043801235.1. Taxonomy (GTDB): domain Bacteria; phylum Bacteroidota; class Bacteroidia; order Bacteroidales; family CG2-30-32-10; genus DAOQAK01. Next base: position 16,221 of record JAZDMF010000325.1, read on the forward strand.
TTCAAGAAAAGTGAAATACGGCACTCTTTTATACACCTTCGAAGATGCATATAAAAACTATACTCCCGTTGCCCTTGCTTATGATTATTTTGTGGAAGCCGGCGTGGGAATGGAACTTGTGAAATATGCATGGAATTATAACAACCTTATAACAAAAAGCATTGATAAAACCGTAAAAGATGATGATGTCAATAAAATTGTGGAAAAACTGAAGAATGGTTCAAAATATTTTTTCAAGAATTACAACCTTGAAACAGACAAGAAATTATTCACTGCTCTTCTTCAGATTTATTACCTGCAGGGTACTCCTGCATATCAGCCGGAATATTTCAGCAATGTCATCTCCAATAAATTCAATGGAGATATTGAAAAATATTCTACTTATGTTTACGGCAAAACTTCATTTTCATATGAAGCCGGCGTGCAGAAAATGCTGACGAAATTCAAACGGAATAAAACAAAAGTGATTAGTGATGATCCCGTGTTCAAGCTTTCTTCGGTCCTTTATAATAATTTTATCGACAATATACTTCCGTTATATACTACATATAATGATGAACTCGACAGCCTTTACCGTATTTATATTACAGCCCTCCGCGAAATGCAGCCCGGTAAAAAGTTTTATCCCGATGCAAATTCCACGCTGCGCATTGGCTATGGAAAAGTTTCTGATTACAAACCCATGGATGCCGTAGAATATAATTTTTACACCACCCTTGAAGGCATAATGCAGAAAGAAGATGAAGATGTAAGCGATTACAAGGTTCCGGATGATCTGAAAAAACTATACGTGAATAAAGATTACGGACGCTATTCCACCGACAGCACCATGCACATTGCTTTCATAGCAACCAATCACACTACAGGCGGAAATTCAGGAAGTCCTGTGTTAAATGCGGAGGGGCAACTTATAGGAATTAATTTCGACAGGGTGTGGGAAGGAACCATGAGCGACATAATGTATGACGCAGGTCAGTGTCGTAATATTTCACTCGACATCCGGTATACACTTTTTATTATCGATAAATATGCAGGAGCAACTTGGCTCATTGATGAAATGAAAATAGACGAAAAATAAATAG
>JAZDMF010000329.1:0-5031 GCA_043801235.1 Bacteroidota bacterium
GGAGTAAAAGCTCCACACCTTGCAGCAATTCTTGTTGGAGAAGATCCGGCGAGTCAAACGTATGTTGCAAATAAAGAAAAGGATTGCCTTGAAGCTGGAATTATTTCATCCGTTTATAAATATGCGGCAACGATCAGCGAAAAAGAACTATTGAATGCTATTGAATTTATCAATAATGATGATGAGATCGACGGGCTGATAGTGCAGTTACCATTGCCCGGACATATTTCTTCAATGAAAGTTCTTGAGAAAATAAATCCGTCAAAGGATGTAGATGGTTTTCACCCATCGAATGTGGGACGCATGGTTCTGAATCTGCCCACCTATTATCCGGCAACACCCTGGGGAATCATGCAATTGCTGAAATACTACAAAATTGAAACTTCCGGAAAACATTGCGTGGTGCTGGGAAGAAGCAATATCGTTGGAACTCCGATGAGTATTCTAATCTCAAGGAATAATCCTGATGCGAATGCTACTGTTACATTGTGTCATAGTAAAACTGAAAACATAAAAGAAATTTGTAAGAGCGCCGACATTCTTATTGCAGCTATCGGCAAAGCCGAATATGTAACTGCTGATATGGTAAAAGATGGTGCAGTGGTCATCGATGTAGGCATTCATCGCTATGAAGCGCCCGAAACAAAATCAGGTTTTAAACTTAAAGGTGATGTGAAATCTGACGAGGTCTCAAAAAAATGCAGCTTCATCACTCCGGTACCAGGCGGCGTTGGACCAATGACAAGAGTTGCTCTGCTTATGAATACAATGAAAGCTGCGAAGAAAGAAGTTTATTTATAAGGGAGCTTAATTTCAGGAAATGCCAAATTATCCGCACTCAATTTCTGAAAAAATGCAGAAGTAAGAATTAAGAATTCAGAATTAAAATAGAAATTTATTGAAATTGATATAGGCAAAGATGAATGCAAAGTACAGAAGTACATTAATAATAAAGCACAGAATTGACATTAACCATTTAACCTGGATTATTCACTAAATATTGAATAATGAACGCCGAACAAGGAATATAGAATGTTGAAGGGAAATAAAAAAATTATTTCATTATTCATCATTCCTTGTTCGCCTGTCTACCGGCAAGGCAGGTTATTCGATATTTATTGAATTTTTCAAAATTTATGAATTAATCAGTTAACATATCCAAACCGGTTTTCCGTTTTTTGAATACAGATCTTCAAATAAAAAAAAATATTCAGCAGGGTAAATGGCTTCCCGTAATGGAAGAATTTTATTCATTGCAGGGAGAAGGTTTTCATACAGGGAAAGCAGCTTATTTCATACGAATAGGTGGATGCGATGTAGGCTGCAGCTGGTGCGACGTGAAGGAATCATGGAATGCGGAACTTCAACCGTTGCTTTCCACAGAACAGGTGATAAAAAATGCCGTAGCATGCAAAGCAGATACAGCGGTAATTACAGGAGGCGAACCGTTAAATTACAATCTTGAATATCTCAGCAGGGGCTTTAAAAAAAATAATGTTAAAACATTTCTGGAAACAAGCGGAACCCAGACTCTGAGCGGACAGTGGGACTGGATATGCCTTTCCCCTAAAAAAAACTCTGTAATATTGCCTGAATTCTATAATAAAGCAGATGAACTTAAAGTTATAATACAGGACAGCAGCGATTTTATCTGGGCAGAAGAAAATGCGAAAAAAATGAAACAGCACTCGCATCTGTTCTTGCAACCCGAATGGAGCAAGAGGAAAGAAGTAATTCCCGTGATTGTTGATTATATTTTGAATAATCCCTGCCTCGCCGGCAGGCAGGCAAAATGGAGCATTTCGCTGCAGTCGCATAAATACATGAATATTCCTTAATAACTGATGATACTCAAAAAGACAGAATATAAGCCCCAAGTCACAAATCTCAAGCCCCAAATAACAAGGGAAGCGCTTGGAATTTGGGATTTGAGATTTGGAATTTTGGAATTAATAAATGCAAATTTTTATCATGTTTCTTGTATATTTTTACTCCTGCTTATACTGATGACTTCCTGCAGGGCGCAACCCACTACCTATAAATATTCAACAAAGTCAGAGAAAGCTATTAAAGCTTATGAGAAGGCAACGCTGTATTATGACCTGTATGATAATGAGAATGCATTGAAATCACTGACCGATGCTCTTAAAATTGATGATGAATTTATTGAAGCATACATGCTGACGGGCGATATTTATTCGGACAAAAGAGAATTTGAATCGGCGGCGCTTAATTATAAAAAAGCCGTTGAAATTGATTCAGCATTTTTCCCGAACAATTTTATGAATGCCGGCCTTAATGAATATATGTGCGGGAAATATGCCGATGCTAAAAAGGATTTGCAAAGTTTTATCAATTGCAAAAACGCAAACATTATAAATAAAAAGCGGGCTGAATACATAATCAAATCCTGCGATTTCGGAATAAACGCTGTGGACAATCCGGTTCCTTTCAAACCGGTAAACATGGGCGACAGCATTAATACGGAACTAAGCGAATATCTTCCTTCTCTGACTGCTGATGAACAAACCCTGGTTATTACCCGGAAAATTCCCAGGGAAAATTATTCCATAGAAATGGGAAACAAGGAACAGGAAGATTTTTATATAAGCTACAGAAATGACAGCATTTGGACCGGAACAGTGGATATGGGAAGTCCTATCAATACTGCCTTAAATGAAGGAGCTCAATGCATTGCACCTGATGGAAAAAGCATGTATTTCACTGTCTGCAACCGGCCTGACGGCTTTGGAAGCTGCGACCTGTATGTTTCTGAAAAAAAAGACGACAACTGGGGCGTGCCTGAAAATCTTGGTGTAATTGTAAATTCCGAAAGGTGGGATTCACAGCCCTCCATTTCTTCGGATGGGAAAACCTTATATTTTGCCAGCGCCAGGGCAGGAGGAAAAGATAATATGGATATATGGACTACGACAAAAAATGATAAAGGTAACTGGACAAAACCTGTAAAACTGAACGATACAATAAATACAGACAGAGGCGAGATGGCACCGTTTATTCATCCTGATAACCAGACGCTGTATTTCTCTTCCAACGGTCATATGGGCATGGGAGGCTATGATATTTTTTATACACGAAAGGATTCAGCAGGCAACTGGAGTGTGCCGGTTAATATCGGTTATCCTATTAATACGAATGCTGATGAAAGCTATCTGATCGTTAATTCTTCAGGCGATAAGGCCTATTTTTCTTCCGACACGGAAGAGGGAAAAGGAGGATTTGACATTTATTGTTTCGAACTTTATGAAAAAGCAAGACCGAATAAAGTTACTTATATGAAAGGTTTTGTTTTCAGCAGCATCACTAAGGATAAACTCAGGGCAAAATTTGAACTGATCGATCTGAAAACAGGCAAAACGGTTATCGAATCGTATTCCGATTCCATAAAAGGGGAGTTTTTTGTGTGCCTTGTTTCGGAAAATGATTATGCGCTGAATGTTTCTAAAGATGGTTATTTATTTTATTCCGAAAATTTTAACCTTACAGGAGATCATTCAAAAATGGATCCTTATCTGAAAGACATCCCTTTGCAGCCCATTAAAAAAGATGAGATTGTTATCCTTAAAAATATTTTCTTCGACACGGATAAATATGATCTTAAATGGGAATCAACTACAGAACTTGAAAAACTCCTTGACCTGTTAAATAAAAATCCAAAGTTGAAGATTGAGATCAGCGGGCATACCGATAATGTGGGAGATGATAATTACAACCAGATACTTTCCGAAAACCGCGCCAAATCAGTTTATGAATATCTTATCAATCATAAAATTGCTGCAGACAGACTGACATATAAAGGTTATGGCGAAACTGTACCCATTGATACCAATGTTACGGAAGCCGGCCGTGCAAATAACCGCAGAACAGAGTTTAAAGTGATTGACATATCTTCTAATTAGTGCTTTTCATTACATTTGGAAAGGAATATATTACATTTGACTTTTGACCTGCCCCGCTGTGCGAAGCAAGGCGGGCATTTGCCATAAAATTGTTTTTTATTTTCCGCTCAATAACGGGTCACCCACAATAGTTGGGGACAAATCTAAAAATAATTAGCTTTGTCCAAAACATAAAAGATGAATTTAACAGACTTATACCACCTGTTGCTTCCAAGAGAGGTACAGGATTATTTTGAGATAATAAAAATAGAACGGTTAGAGAAAGAACAGCGTGTAAACATATATCTGGAAGAGAAGAATGAATTACCAGAAGGATATGCAAAAACAGAATATGAATCCAAGGGTTTTCATAATGAAATAACCGTTCAAGACTTTCCATTACGAGGGAGAGCAGCATTTTTATTGATCAAACGACGCAGATGGCGGAATAAGACAACGGGAGAAATTATAGAACGAGACTGGCATTTAGTAGCAGAAGGTACCCGCATAACACAAGATTTTGCGGCTTTTTTAAAAGAATTTGATCGATACAAGAATAGACACAATAAGTAATATCGCTTTTTATAACTATATCGACCCTGATAATTTAAACCGAGCTTACAAAGAACATTTAAGCGGTTATGCTACCTGGGAACATAAAGATCACGCATCGGAGTATTTGCTCTATCCGGAAAATATAGGAGAGAAAATAAGCATCGATGAAGTAAGTTTATCAGACGGAGAACTCTATACTATCGTAACAAATAAAGCAGCCAAAGGGAAGAAAGGCGCATTAATATCTATACTAAATGGCACTAAGGTAGAAGAGATAGAGGCTGTCCTGATGAAGATTCCGATTGAAAAATGTTTAAAGGTAAAAGAGGTAACATTAGATATGGCAAAGAACATGGAATCGGCATCAGGGAAATGCTTTCAAAATGCCAGCTTAGTAACTGACTGTTTTCATGTAGTGAGATTAGTTTCAGATGCTCTTCAGCATGTGCGTATAAAATATAGATGGGAAGCAATAAAATCAGAAAATGAATCTATAAAGGAAGCCCGTGAGAATCATACAACATATAACCCTGAAGTGTTTGCAAATGGCGATACACGCAAACAATTACTTGCACGT
>JAZDMF010000338.1:0-4036 GCA_043801235.1 Bacteroidota bacterium
ATTTTGCATTTCTGATGGCATCGATAATTTTTTTCGTATTGCTTTCGAAATTGCCTATATGTAAATTCAGTTGTGATAATGCAATCTTCATAATTATGAAAAAAATCCCGATCAGATGTTGCAACCGACCGGGAATTCAGATATCAATTTTATTTGTCAGAACAAAAAGCCAACCGAAAATGAAACATAATTGGGTTTTGCAATCTGTTCGTATTCTTCATAAGTGTATGTGGGAATTCCTGAAGTAACCGTAGTAGTAAGTTTTTGCAGGCTTTTCGATTTAGTGCGCAAAACATTCATGAAGCCGTTGTTATAATTCACGCTGAAAATCAGAGATGTGCTTCCTGCAAGATTGTATTCCAGTCCGCCTCCGATGTTTAATCCCAGATTCAGAAAGGCCATATCATTTGAAATATCAACATTATTCTTACTGCCCGAAACATATGCTTTATTCTGAATGAAAAAGCCATCATCGGTAATAGATTTCGCTTTGGTTTTGAATTTGATATTTACCCCAAATTGTCCGAAATACGTGAATGCCCCGATTTCGGGAGTTTTCATCTTAATGGTGAAAGGTACTTCAGCATAAGAAACCTTGTAATCCCTTGAAAGCAGCCGGAAGGTATCGGCATCATTATTTGACGAATAAATAATGGTATCGGTTTTAAAACCCAGTCGTCCGCCTGAATAATTTGCGGCTAAGCCCGTTGAAATGCAGGCCACTTTATTCAGCCTGAATTCAAGAAGAAGGCCGTAAGCAAACGTCAGCTTTGAACCTTTCGATTCCATAATATCAGGATTGTCGGGCTTGTACCACGAAATGGCCGGTTGCCCGTAAATTCCAAAACGGAAATTTTTTAAATCGTTTTCGCCCTCCTGGGCTACTAACGATTTGCCTGTTAATAATAATGCTGCAAAGAGCGCTAAAACTGTAAACTTTTTCATATTTTTGAAATTTAATTTTAGATTCAGAATGCAAGTATAGTAAAAAAATATTACCTATGAAAAAAAAATATTTTATCACTTCTGTTTTTTTATTTCTGATCCTGTCATTTTCCTGCAATAAGTGTAATAATGACAAAAATACGACTGACCATTTAAAAAATATAAAACTGGATACAAATGATACTATAAATATTAAGATTCACCGTTATGAAAAAGCTTTGTTTGCAGTGGATGTGAAAAATATGAAGATTGATCTTCAAAAATTATTGCCCGAATATTCCTTTTTCATTCCCGACAGCGCATTGAACGATTCTCTCTCTCTTTTACAAATGAAAAGCTACCTCACCGACCCCTTTATCATCACTCTGTATGATGACTGTCTTACACTTTTTCCCGACCTTGCCGATCTGGAAGAACAGCTGAACAAAGCCCTGAGTTTATATAAGCATTATTTCCCTGAAAAGAAAACTCCTGAGGTCTTCACTTGCATTTCCGGCCTGTATTATGAGGAGCCTGTTCATTTTGACGACAGTATTCTTATTATTTCCCTCGATATGTACATGGGAAGCAATTATAAATATTACAAGGAAATGCTTGGCCTTCCTTTATACATACAGAAAAGGTTCCGCAAAGATTTTATTCTTCCTGACTGCATGCGCGCCATTGCCATGACCCTTGTCGACAACAGCAAGGAGAACAAAAATTTTCTTGATTACATTACCTATGAAGGAAAATTGCTGTATTTCATGGATGCCACCCTGCCTGACGCCCCCGATTCAATAAAAATGTACTATTCTCCTTCGCAAATGCTGTGGTGCCAGAACAACGAAGCAAACATATGGTCGTTCATCATCGACAGAAAACTGCTTTACTCAACCGATGTATCATTGATTTCAAAACTATGCACCGACGGGCCTTTCACGTCAGTATTCGCTAAAGAATCCCCGTCACGAACAGGTATCTGGACAGGCTGGCAGATCATCAGAAAATACATGAAAGAAAACAGCATTATAACTTTAGCGGAACTTTTTAAAAATCAGGATTCCCAGGATATTTTTACCAAGTCGAAATACAAGCCAAAGAAATAATATAATTGCAGCAACCTTAATTATTTTTTTCCGTATAAACATCCTAATAGATAAAATGTTAAAATATTCAGATAAAATTTGTATATTCATATTAAAATTTGTTTCTTTGTTTATTATTTTGGATAAAAAATACCCTTTTCTATGATAAAATTGAAAAGATTACTCTTTATTGTAGTACTTTTTTTTTCGGTCAACACTGCATTTTGCCAGATAACCATGACAAACAATAATGCGACGTTTTACTGCGCTGCCGGTTCGATTGTGTGGGTTCATGGTGGTGTTGATAATATCGGCGATTCTCTTTATAATCTTGGACACATAACTATTTGCGGCGATCTTCAAAACAACGGATTAATTTCGGGTAATGGAATTTATGAAGTGGCAGGACACTGGGTAAATAATAATACTTTTAAACATGGTACCAGTGAAGTTATTATGAACAATAAGCCATATGGAATTATAACACCTGTTGTTACTGACCAGATAATTACAGGTTCTAATATTACCTCCTTCTATGATCTTACTCTCACAGGTGTTGGAATAAAATCAACCACTCTTGATGACACCGCAACCCATTCCTTGAACCTGAACGACAGGGAACTGGCAATTGACAATCATCATTTCTGGGTAACCAATCCCGACCCCCTTGCCATTACCCGCACACTGGGTTTTGTCAGCAACCTTACCGACGGATGGCTTTACAGAATTGCCAATGTCAACGGCCCATATTTGTTTCCCATGGGGAACAATGGTGTTCTTGTTGGCGGACCATATCGCTACAGACCTGTTGAAATAAAACCTTCGGTTTCCGATAGCGATATTTACAGGGTTGGATTTTTTAATTATAATCCTAATATTGATGGTGATTCAGTAAAATATCATGATACGACAATATGTATGGTTGACTCGCTATACTATCATCGCATTGACCGCGAATATGGAACAAACCCTGTTGATCTTACCATTTATTATGAAGAACAAACAGACGGTCCCTGGAACGGAATGGCCAACTGGAATCAGCCTCAACCCGGAATGTGGAATAATATGGCTCCTACTACGATGATTTATTCACCGATGGAAGGAGTAATAAAAAGCAACTGGAACACATGGACTAATGATCCCTACGCTCTTATTGCCAAAGTACCCGATTCTGTTGGCATCAGCGGTCCGCTCTATGCCTGCATCGGGGCAGGCCCGTTTACTTACGAAGCCTGGGGCGATCCGCTGGACGAATATATATGGACAGTTACCGGCGGCACTATTGTCGGAGATCCAACAGGTTATATCATACAGATTGAATGGGATACTCCGGGCATTGGTGTAATCAACATGCAGGAAATAACACACTGGGGTTACTGCACATCATTAATGTCGAGTTATTATACTTTGGTATATCCCGAACCTATTGCAGGTTTCCAGGTAATGCAAAGCGATACTTCACAATTATTTTCTTACGATCTTACTCATTTTGTTGATACCAGCATACTGGCTGCCCAGTGGTACTGGGATTTTGGCGATGGCATGACCTCCACTCAGGAAAGCCCCTACCATGTGTATGACAAGCCCGGCATTTATACTGTTTGCCTCTCTATAGTCAGTCCCGACAATTGCACCGACTCCGCATGCACCACTATTGAAGTGGAAGAAGGAATGATAGTTCCGAATGTTTTCACGCCCAACGGCGACGGATTCAATGATGACTATTATATACGCTGCAGCGGCATGTCGAATTTTTACCTGCAGATATACAATCGCTGGGGTGTGCTTATGTTTGAAAGCGGCAGCCCCTCTGTAAGATGGGATGGAAAAACACTTTCCGGTGAACTTGCCTCGGAAGGAACCTATTACTACATATTAAATGCAAATTCTGAATCAACAGATTACAGCCAGCACGGATTCCTTTCCCTGCTGAGATAAAGACAAAAAAAAATAACCCGTTCTGAAAAGAGCGGGTTTTTTTTTGTCTTTTCTTAAATGATAAAATGTCATTTCGAGCCTGCCTG
>JAZDMF010000368.1:0-2034 GCA_043801235.1 Bacteroidota bacterium
AATATCCGGAGTGGCTATATTAAAGTAAGGCAAGGCACATTTTATCATACTCTATGGTTTCTTGGCGAGTAATTGGACACTATTTGTTTATTTGTTACTGTAATCGGGTCAATCAAAGCCTGATCCCCATTTTTAATCGTATCTCTTGACTAGCGTATTCAAAAACCAGTATTATGCTACTCCATATGTCAACACAATAAACCTGGAGGTACCATGATGGACCAATTAGCAAAACAAATATTCGACACATTCATTTCTTTTTTTAAATTGCCAGAAACTACCATACCACTTATGCTGATAGCATTAGGTATTGCAATCATCTTTGGTGCAATCTGGCTCGCCTGCTATTTGCCCCCGCTGTTTAAACAGGCATGGCTATGGGTAATAATGGTTGCCAGTATATTTTCCGCAGTCGTTTTTACCGCGTTTTTACAGTTACCATTACAATATTTGAGTACGCAAATATGCAATGAATTTCTTAGCCAGCAAAACATACAAACATATATGCTGGCAATCAGCGTACCGGCAATGATAATAGCCGGGTTAGTTCAGGTAGGAGCAAAGCTTTTGCCAGTGGTAATTTTCTGGTTACTGAACAAAAAGAACATGGACCCCAAAACTGGATTAATGTTTGGCGCTGTGGCCGGGGCAGGATTTGGTGTGATAGAAGCTTTCCAGGTACATGGCCAGGCATTCGCGATGGGATGGACAATAAGTGTGATTCAAACCGGTGGCTTTTTTGCTTTTCTTCCATTTATCGAGAGGTTTTTTACAATCGGATTTCATACCGCAGCTTTAGCCCTTGCTGGTTATGGCCTGGCAAAGGGCAAGGGCTGGCAATTCTATTTAATAGCAGCAGCTTTATATACGATAATGAATTATAGCATGGTTCTGATGGCGACTAACATTATCGCCTTAATTCATGTGGAAATCATCATCTTGGTCATGGCAATTCTCACCGCCACCGCAGCCCTGTGGTTACGCTGGGCAAAACCAAAAACGCTGGGGGAAATGCAGCTCACTAAATAAACACAGGCTTAAATACTTGAAAAGGCCGGAATCGGCTTTGCCGTAATTCAGGACTCAGTCCAGAATCAAGTTGTTTAAACCAAAAAATGGTTAAAACACGGAATCTTAATAGATATCTGAAAACCATTATCGGTACCTACATGCAGAAAGTCCCAGAGGTAACTGACTACTGCCAGCGCTGTTTAAGTACCGAAAGATGGGACGGTAACGTTGTTGTAATGGTTGTTGATGCTTCCTTTACCTCTATCGGTTTAAACTATTTTCAAACAGTTGTGCCCAACGTTGAACTTTTCAGGCAAAAATTTGTCCATAACAGGAAAATAATAACCTTCAAGGATTTGGTAAAAGCTAAAGAAACTGAGCTTGAGGGAGTTTGGAAAAACAAGCGCTCCTGGCATATAGCAAAATCAATAGCTTCTTATCTAGCCAGGCTTAAAACGCAAATGAAAATAAACGATCGCCAGGTTTTTATTCATTGGGCAAGAAACACCAAGCTTGAGTGGTGGGACAAAGACCCTATAGGGGAAATAAAAGGTGTCGGTATAAACACATTCCAATACCTGAGAATGATGGGCGGGGTGGATACCGTAATGCCTGATAAAATAGTAAAAAGGGTAATCAATGAAATCTTAGCTGAAGCAGGAATGGAAATACCTTCTACAGATACAGACTTTGTCCACTGCGTACACCAAATGGGAATACAATACGGCTATCGTCCTATTGAGCTTTGCTGGATGACATGGTTAATTCAATCGGAATCAAACCTGAACCGTATGCAAAAATATTCTCATATATTGTCGAAGATATAACTATTAATTTGGTATGGGAGTCATTCGTAACGAGTGACCCCATCTTAGTATTGTGATCACCCACGGCCGATAGCGCTCACATAATTGTTAGTCTCTTCCTGTTAAAATCATCCCTTCTTTATGGCGCATAAAAGCGCCTTTAATTCTGGATAGCCCATAATAGGCTCGCGGCATTCGGTATCCGTTAATAAATTAG
>JAZDMF010000371.1:0-3398 GCA_043801235.1 Bacteroidota bacterium
GTTTTGCAAACAGGTGAAACAAATGAAATTTTGCCATTCGTGCCGAATTTTACAATGATGTCGTTTGAATTATTTGTAATTAACCGATAACGTTCTTCGCTTTCTTTCAGCGCTTCATCGGCCTTGCGGCGCTGTATAAGCCTCCACATGCCATCCATAAGAAGGGTAAGCTGGTTTACATCAGTGTCGTTATAATTAACTTCTTTATTGGCTGCTCCGGCCAGTATAACAATTTTGTTGCCATCAAAAATGGGCACACTTACATGCCTGATGATTGGAACGTGTCCTTCCGGAAAGCCATGTGTCAATGGGTTGTCGGCTGTATATCTGTTTGTAATTATTGGTTTTCTTGCACGTATAGGTTCACCAAGTAGCCCTGTATCCTTTACAATGAATTGATGGTATGAGTCCTTTACCTTGCACATATTCATAACCTCACTGGACCAGGAGTGGAGATGAATTATGCTTTCATCATCATTCATAAAAGCAAGGTAGCCGAATTTGCTGCCGGTAAGTTTTACAGCTTCTTCAAGGGCATAATCCGTTAATTCCTCAAGGGATTTGTATGTCATATTATTCAAGAGGATCAATGCTTCAAGGCGGTCTGCATTTAATCGTTTGGATTCTTCTTCATGTTTGCGATCAGTGATATCTGTTGATATCAGGGCGAACTGTCCTTTTCGGGGACTATAAACAGTAAAGTCAAAATATTTCTCCAACTCCTTTGAATAATTCTCAATACGTTTGGGGCTACCGCTCAGCGCTACTTCTCCGAATTCTTTAATCCAGAACATTTCTGTATCAGGTAAAACCTCAAGTACTTTTTTACCGATACAATCTTTGCATTTTAAACCTGTATGAACCTCAAATGCTGGGTTTGCCTCCAGAATCCTGTAATCGCAAGGTTCTCCGTTTTTATCAAGAATTATTTCATTTAATGTTACAGCCTGGCTGGTAGATGTAAACAACAGCCTGAATTTTTCTTCATTCTGCTTAATGACTTCTGAAGCTTTCTTCAGTTCGCTGATATCATTGGCGAAACTGCAAACATATTCTTTGTCATCAATAATCAGATAGACTGCTTTCACCAGTTTGGTGAGTAATCTTCCGTCTTTAGTACGATGCGGAGTTTCAAAAGCCGGAATATCCTTTTCTTTGAGTTGCAGGAAGTGTTTGTAATACTCTTCCGGGGTTGTGTACGTGAGATCAAATCCGGGAATCCCTATTTGTAAAAGTTCTTCAACACTGTAACCAAGACTTTGAGCAGCTGCCCGGTTAATGTATTCCAGATTTCCGTAAGGATGGACGAGGTAGAATTCCTCGCCGGTATTATCAACAATGAATTTGAATTTCTTTATATTTTCTTCCGCTGTTTTACGCTGTGTGATATCAAGTATTTGCGTAATGAAATATTTTGGTGAACCTGAAGAATCTCGGAACAGTGAAGCGGATACAAGCGCCCAGATAGTATGTCCGTCTTTATGAATATACCGTTTTTCAATGTGAGGAGTAACATTTTCTCCCGCAAGCATTTGTTGTACCCAAATATTGCTTTTCTCAATATCATCCGGATGGGTATACTTAATAAAATGTGTGTTGACTAACTCTTCTTTAGTAAATCCTAGTATTTCACATAGAGAATTGTTAATGGTAATAAAAATTCCATCAGTGCCCACCAGGCATTTCCCGATAGGAGCATTTTCGAAAATGGTTCTGAATTGTTTTTCACTTTGTATTATTGCAAGCTCGGCTTTTTTACTTTCGGTGATATCTCTTACAATTGCCTGTAGGTACGGTTTTCCCTGCACTTCAATTTTAATCAGGCTGACTTCAGCATTGAATGGGCTTCCATCGGTATGCTGGTGAACCCAATCAAACGATTGCGGAGTACCTGCAAGGGCATTTTTTATTTTTTCGGTTGCTAAAATTTTCGAAAAAATGTTGCCGGGTTGTTTTTCAGGAGAAAAATCGACAGGTGATTTTCCAATAATGTTTTCTGCAGAGCATTGAAACATGTCCAGTGATTTTTGGTTGCATGCAATAAAAATTTCATCCTGCAGAATAAAGATGGCATCGTTGGCTGTTTCGAATAAGGTACGGTAGCCTTCCTCGCTTTCCTTCAGGTTTTGCTCGGCAATTTTATTTTCAGTGGTATCACGGAAAACCAGAATTACACCAAAAATATTTCCGTTTCTGTCGCGTATGGGATAAGCACTATCGGTTATTATCCTGATATATCCGTTTTTTGAAACAAGAGATGTATGGTTGGTTGGCTCTGCCACCTCTCCGGTTCGTAAAACTATATCGGCAGACGAATGGCATTCTATTTTAGTACATTCATCAATAACAACAAAAACCTTGTCGAAAGGTCTTCCGTATGCTTCAGACTGTGTCCATCCGGTTAATTTTTCTGCCGTTTTATTGAGTAAAATTATTTTCCCTTTTGAATCAGTAGTAATTACTCCGTCGCCAATGGAACGCAGGGTAACTTCAAGTTTTTCTTTTTCAATTTTAATGATTTCTTCTCGTTCTTTGAGCTTTCGGAATGCTTTATTCAGTTCTTTGTGAGCCGTACTAAGTGATTCCTCGGTCTTAAAACGCTCACTGCCTTCCATATTTATTGAAATGATTTCAGCGACAGAGATAACAAAATCCTGCTCTTCTTCAGTCCATTGGCGCCGGGAAGCAATATGTTCACAACATATTACACCAATCACTATTCCTTTGCTCCTTACAGGAATATCAAGCATGGAATATATGTTCAGGGGCTTCAGATATGTTTCAGAAAATTCCTGAGTGTATTTGTTTTCATAAACGTTATCGGCCGTAATATTCAGGCTTTCAGAAAGGGCTTTGAAATATTTCGGATAATGTGAAACTTCAATTTTTTCCTGAGGAGAATATGATTTTTTACTTCTTTGAAATAAAGTAGGGCAATATAAAAATTTGTTGTCGCTGCTGAAAAGCCAAATGCCTACTCTTTCAACTGCAAGGCAGTTGGCAACCGACTTTGTTATTATTTTAAAGACTTTGGTAATGTCGTGTTCTTCGATTTTCAATAAATCGAGCATGGAACTCTGAAAACGTATTCGCTGGGAGTTTTTAAAATTTATTTTTTCCTGTATTATTTTTTTCTCAGTAATATCAATTGCAACACCAATGGCAGCAACATTTCCTTTATATCGGGTAATGCCCGCAGAATATTCAATAAAACGGATATCGCCACTTTTGGTAATAAGACGGAGTTCATATGTTGAAGGTACTTTTTTCCCGGAAAGTCTTTTAAATCCTCTGGCTTTAAGTATTTTTTTTTCATCAGGATGAAGTATGCTCCAGAACTTCATCTGTAGTAATTCTTCTTTTGAATATCCGGTCATCATAACAGCCGCATTATTTAC
>JAZDMF010000379.1:0-10461 GCA_043801235.1 Bacteroidota bacterium
TGTAAATTTCATATTCTGAATTTTTGAGACACCATTGCTTGAAACAAATATAATAATTTATGAAACATTCGGCAAGTCAGCAGCGTTTTCTGCAGCAATCCTGAAATTATTCCGAAATTTTTACAACTTTTTTAGAAAAAGTATACTGAAAACTGACACAGTTCCCTGAACAGAGAAGCACTAAATATTATAGATTTGTAGCTTGTTCTATTAATCATGTACCAACATGATCTTTAATAAAAATAGTGTTTTAGATATAAAATATTTCCGATTTAATTCCGATTTAATAAAAAAGGCCTGATTTACAGGCCTTTAACGTCGTTTTTCGTCGGGGTGGCAGGATTCGAACCTGCGATCTCCTGCTCCCAAAGCAGGCGCGATGAACCGGGCTACGCTACACCCCGAAAAAAATAAGAACTAAAATAATTTGTCAGATTCAAACCTGTAATCTTTCCGTTCCGATAGCTATCGGAATGGAAAGTGATGAACCGGGCGGCAAAGATATAAAAAATACAAGACCGAGATTTAATAATTAATTTTCAAATATGAAAAGATCATACTTTTTGTTTTAACGAAACACCAGGGGATGGCAACCTAATGAAAACGTCTGCATTGCGGCTTTGTTTTTCATTTCCTACAAAATGCAAGCATGCTTGATTTTTTTCGAAATAAAAAACCGGTTTATGCCGGTTTTCGTTTTGTTGCGGAGAAGGGGGGATTCGAACCCCCGGTACCAGTTGCCCAGTACGACAGTTTAGCAAACTGTTGGTTTAAGCCTCTCACCCACCTCTCCGAAATATGTTGCAAGTGTTTAACTGAACAGGAGTGCAAAGTTAGGGATTCAAATCATATTCACAAAATTTAATTTCTTTGATTATATATCTTTCAGTAATTTATTTAAGAAATTTTTATAGATTTGATAAAATTTTTCCTTGATGAAAAAACCTCTTCTGTTTTTTTTTCTTTTATACCTGATCTATTCTTTTTCTTCCTGTACCTGCAACAGGGGAAACGAGAATAATTGTGACTGGTCAAAAGAAAATATTCTGGTAGTCCATGACCTGAGCGAACCCGATGCACTTCACCCTGCCAATGGAGTTTCGGCCGATCGTTTTGTAATATTCAGCCTTATTCATCGGTTTATAATCTCATACGATCTGGAAAAACTGAATGTACGTCCCGATCTTGTCAAATCACTTCCTGAGATATCGGACAACGAATTGGAGTATACATATGAACTGCGAGATGAACCGCGCTGGGATGATGGTTCACAGCTTGCCGTGGATGATGTAATCTTCACATTCAAGGCAAACAAATGCCAGCTTACCGATAATCCTTCGTTCCGCACTTATCTTGAAAATCTTTCTGACATAAAAAAAGACTCCGGTAATGACAGCAAGTTTACAGTGATCATGAAGAAAAAATATATTCACAACATTATTTTTTTTACTGATTTCCCTGTGATACAGAAAAAACTATTCGATCCAGATAATGTTTTTGATAATTATACTTTCGCACAACTGGATGCAGAAGATTTCTTAAAGAAGGAACATGCAGACCTTGATAAGTGGGCTGAGAATTTTAATAAAACCGAAAATGGCCGTGATCCTGATAAAATTTCCGGACTTGGTCCATATAAGGTTGAATCGTGGGAAACAGGTCAGAGCCTTGTCCTGGTGAGAAAAAAGAATCACTGGTCGCAAAATATTAAGGATAGTTCCGTATACAATAGTGCTTATCCTGATAAGATCATTTTTAAAATGAACAAGGATGCAAATTCACAGATGCTCGAATTTAAAGCACAAACCTATGATGTTTCTACAACCCTTTCTACAAAAACTTTACTTGAGTTGCAAAGTGATACAAATTTTAACGGGAATTATCATTCCGGTTTTATCCCTACTTTCAACTATTCCTACCTGGCAATGAATATGAAACCAGATGGTGTGAAGCATCAGTTGTTATTTACTGATAAAAAAATACGCAGGGCTATCGCTTTGCTCACGCCTGTTGATGAAATTATAAATCTTATTGATAAAGGAAAGTCGAAGAGGGTTCCTGGGCCTGTATCTCCGCTAAAAAAAGATTTTAATACAGATCTGAAATTATTGGAACTCGATATTGAAAAAGCAAAGTTGCTTCTCGACTCAGCGGGATGGAAAGACAGCGATGGCGATAACATCCGTGATAAAATGATCAATGGGAAAAAAGTTCAATTCGAATTCGAACTGATGTACATGAATTCTGTACCCGACTGGAAAGATATTGCTTCACTCATCCAGGAATCATTGAACATGGCAGGAATAAAAGCCGATCTGAAACCTCTCGATTTTGAAGTGGTGATAAATAATCTGCAGAATCATGATTTTGATGCTGCCCTCAGTGTGTGGGGCGGCAATTCGCTTCCTGAAGATTTTACACAGTTATGGCATACTTCCTCATGGATTTCGCAAGGTTCAAACTATACGGGTTTCGGAAATGCGGCCACCGATGCGCTGATCGATTCAATTAAGTATGAGGTCAATGATACAATTCGGGCTGTGTTGGTTAAGCGATTTCAGAAAATGGTTTACAATGAACAACCTTATGTGTTTATCAAGTCGGGAGTGCGAAAAGTGGTTATCCACAGGCGATTCGGCAATGCCAACATGTACTATGAAAAACCCGGTGTGCTTTATAATAATCTGAAATTATTGTATGGTACAATGGGTGTTGTCGTAAAGGATCAAACAACCCAATAAAAATCCTTTTTGCAGATATTTATTCTTTAGCATATATTTGCGTTATGCTGAAGTACACCCTTAGACGTATTCTTTTTTTTATTCCCACCCTGATAGCTATTTCACTGCTGGCATTTATAATAAGCGTGAATGCGCCGGGCGATCCTGTGACGCGCTTGGTTGAAACTTCACAGTCAGGCACTGAACTCAGCGTTAAATCAGTTAGTCAGAAAGAACAGAAAAAATTCTGGATACAAAAGCTGGGGCTTGATCTTCCCTTATTTTATTTTAGCATTCACAGTCTTGCTGAATCAGATACGCTTTATAAGGTCTTTGATGCAAGTGAACGATCAGCTCTCAAAAGGCTTATTGATGAATACGGAAATTGGGATGAAATAAGTAATTATTATAATTCACTTTTACTTCTTGATGATGCGTATAAAAACATTAAAGTTGATTCAGCCAGCCTGATCAAATATCCGAAAGAAGAAATGTGTGAAGCCATAAACAGATCAGTTATTGAATGCACTTCGCTTCGCTCGGAATATTATGAAAATGCAATTGTGGCAAAATTTGATACTCTGAAAAAACTATATGGAAAGTATGATTTTTTTAAAATGCATCTTACTCTTTTGGATGATGCTGAAACTTCTTTTGAAAATGTAAAGTTAGGATCAAATCCGTGGAAAAATTATGTTCCCGTTATTTCCTTTTATGGAAATAATCAGTACCACCGCTGGATATTCGGCGACGGCAACTGGCTTACTGCCGAAGGCAGCAGGTTTTCCAAAGGAGTGATCAGGGGTGATTTCGGAATTTCGTATGTTACAAAAGAACCCATTTCAAAAATAATAGGTTCACGTATTTTATGGTCGCTGCTTTTTGCGCTCCTTTCGGTGGTCATGGCATATTTAGTAAGCATTCCTGTAGGTATTCGTTCTGCAGTAAAAAAGCACAAAGCGTTTGATGTTATTTCTTCCGTTCTTCTGTATTTACTTTTCTCTATGCCTGTATTCTGGATTGCCACATTGCTCCTCATGTCGTTTGCTAATCCTGATTTCCTATGGATATTTCCTGCATCGGGAGTAAAACCGGTAGCAGGATATCCTGAAGGGGCAGGGTTCTTTGATCGGTTATGGATCGTGCTTCCTTACCTGGTACTGCCTCTGATTTGTTATGTATACAGTTCCTTTGCATTTATTTCGCGGACAGTGAGAGCATCAGTACTGGAAGTTCTTCCCATGGATTACATAAGAACTGCTAGGGCGAAAGGTTTAAATGAAAATAAAGTTATTAATAAACATGCTTTGCGAAATTCTTTGCTCCCCCTGATTACTGTCTTTGCAAATGTTTTCCCTTTGGCCATTGGCGGTTCAGTAATTATAGAATCTGTATTTTCCATTCCCGGAATGGGACTCGAAGCATATACCGCCATCTCAACACAGAATTATCCGGTAATTGTTGCCGTATTCACTTTGACAGGCTTTTTTACATTGATTGGTTATTTGCTTTCCGATATTTTATATGCAACCGCCGATCCCCGCATTAATTTCAGAAAAAAATGAATATGTTGCGAAAAATAAATAAGCAAAAACTGCTGCGGAGAATTTCATATTCGATACTGATTTTTTTTGTTGCGGTCTCTGTGCTGGCACCTCTTATTTCTAATGAAAGGCCGCTATACCTGAAATACAAGGGTTGTCATTTTTTTCCAGCCTTTTCTTTTTCAAAAAAATATATCATTGAAGGAGAAGAGTTACAGCTTGATATTGCTGAATGGAAGCATCTGGATGCTGAAAAAATAATTTTCGCCCCGGTAGCATACTCTCCCGGAAAAAAAGATTTAATAAATTCCGATTTTAAAAAACCTTCCGGTGAACAGCTTTATAAAAATAAGGATGGATCGGTCGTCAAGATACCTTTATGTTTCAGGCATTGGCTGGGTACGAATAAAATGGGCGAAGATGTTTTGGCAGGATTAATTCATGGCACTAGAATATCGTTGCTTGTTGGTGTGCTGTCTATGCTGTTTGCAGGTTTCCTGGGTTTATTGCTTGGAAGCATAGCCGGATACTTCAGCGATAATAAACTGAAAACAAAGCGGGGAATGCTTTACACTTTTATTTTTGGATTGGTGGTAGCATGGTTTTATGCTTTTCATGTACGGTCATATATTCTGCTTGACTCATTACAACAGGGAACATTTAGTTTTATAATGCAATTTATTCTAAGCCTTTTGATTTTGATAGTTGTTTGCTTTGTGTTTTATTTGCTGGGAAAAATTATCGGAAGGATTTCATTTTTTCGTAAAGGAGTTTTTATAAAAGCCGATTCCATTATTTCGCGATTGATTGAAATTTTAATTTCTCTTCCGCGAATTATAATTATAGTAACTATTGCTGCTATTGCAAAACCTTCATTATTAAACCTCGCTGTAATTATCGGAATAACGTCATGGACAGGAATAGCAAGGCTTGTAAGGGCAGAAATGCTCAGGGTGCGCGAACTCGATTATATTACGGCATGCCGTTCTCTTGGTTTTAAAAACTTCAGAATAATTTTCCGGCATGCACTGCCGAATGCCATTGCTCCGGCACTGGTGGCAATTGCATTTGGAATTGCTTCGGCCATACTAATTGAAAGCAGCCTTTCATTTCTAAGCATCGGAGTTCCGCCCGAAATTGTTTCATGGGGTACTATGCTGGCGCAGGGAAAAGAATATTTCAACGCTTGGTGGCTGGTCATTTTCCCTGGTATTGCGATATTCCTGCTGGTATTGGCATTTAATCTTCTCGGTGATGGAATCAGGGATATGCTGGATAGAAAAACTTTTCAGAGTTAAATTCCGGTAAATAAATTCGGCACACAACAGGAAAAAAGCCATACGGATTAATGTCCCGATTTTATGTATTCTTCTTTAAAGGAGGATCAAAAGCAAATATACTGACACAGCCGGATTGTATTTTGAAACCTGCTTTATTTTTGTTACAGAAAAAAACAAGAATGTGATTGGTGTTTTCGGGTATTTCGTTAATCAAAAGTACTTTTTTTAACTTACCGGTATTAAATGATTGCCAGTCAGGTTTTAAAAAATCGAGATCGATGGATTCACGTTTGCAATTGTTGTTTATTGTATCACAGGCGGCAGCCATGATGTATGCCTGAAATGGCACAGTAGTTCCTGAAATAGTTATGTCCAGTGTAATGTACAAACTTTTTCCTGCAAGAGAGTCGGTTTTTAGTTCAAGAAAATTATAATATTCATCATAACATAAATCCTGTATGGATATAGAGTCTTTTTTAGCAATAAATCTTAATTCAGGATTTTTAATCCTTTTTAATAATCTGAGGCCGGAGACTTCGTCATTGATCACAGGAATATAATATTCTCTCCATTCAGGAAATGAATTGTCATCAGAAATTACATATTCAGCATCAGCGCTTGGAAAGTTATTATAAGAAAGAAGGTTTAATTTATTATTCATTTTTGATACATGATATGCCCATTCGAACCTGTGCATCTGGTATGCCTCAACTGTAACAGGGTATGCTTTGTTTTTTGATTCCCGTATAAGATATTTGTAAAAGCTGAATGGAATTCTGTATTCGGGTGTGTAAGAAGAAAATGACAGGCTGATAAGGAAAAAAAACTGAACAATAACAAGTGAAAACGGAGCAAATAGAAATAACCTCATAATTTTATTACGGATTATTTTATTGTCAGCAATAAAACATATAAAAGCTGTATAAAAAAAATAAAAATACATTCCCACTCTGTCTTCAGGATAATTTACTTTCATAAAAACAGATATAATCAATGTGGCAGCAATATTACCAAGCAACAGAATCGGGAAAATGAAATCTGACAGTACCTGCTCTTTCCTTATTTTTTTAATGATAAATGATAAAATAAAAATCATTAACGCTATCGAAAAAATACAGATTATTAAAATGCTTAACAAATCAGGATGGATCCTGAAAAGTAATTTTGATAAACTGTTAACAGTTACAGATATGAAACCTGTATCCGAACCGTAATAAAAAAGTCCTTTTGCTTTTAGTTCCAGTGAATATCTGCTCAAAAGAATTAATGAGGGCAGGGCAATAAATACAAGCGAAGAAACAGTTTTTATTTTGCTCCGTTTGTGCACATTTTTCCTTTTGAAAAATAAAACGCCAGAAATTATACCGCAGATCAGAAGATAGGTATTGATAAGAGTAAGGTTTGCCAGCACGGAAAATGCTGCAAACAAAATAGAAGCAAAAGCATTTCTGGATTGCAGGTTTTTAATATACAAAATCAGAAAATACAAGGATGTTGTTATAAAAGCCAGCGATATTCCGTAACCGCGGCAATAGGCGAAGAATTCAATAATAAAGTGGGGAAAACAGGAAGCCAGCAGAAACACCCATCTGTTTATAGGATTTTTTATAAATCCTGCAATCCTGAAAATATAAATAAAAAATAATAAAGAAATAAGTACATTAGGCAGCCTGAGCACTAAAAGCGATGATCCGAAAAGCTTGTATGATATATATGAAAAAAAAGAGTTTAAAATATGATTGTTTGCATCCCAGAAAATACCCGGCGGAATGAATTTACCTGTTTGTATGTATGCATAGAATGAAACGGCTTCATCGTGAACAATAGGGCTGTATATGGCTCTTAGCCATATGTAGAACCATAAGATGCCTGCAATTATTGAAAATATTATAATTTCGTTTTTCGGGTATCGCATGAATAATTATTTTGAAATCCTGCAATTATAATTATCAGAACCGGAAAATAATAGTACTGTTTATTTTTATTAAATAAATAATTTCCCTTTTTTAGAGTATCATTATCCATATGTACTGGCACAACCCGATTGTATTTTAATGTCAATATTTTTTTAAAATTAAAATAAGTTTTCGCTATCGTTGTATATTTCTGATGATTGCCCTGTAAACACAATATTGTGTAATGCCCTCTGAATATTAATAATTCTGCTTCCCCAATGTGTTTCAAACAGCCGGTAACATCCTGCAATAGCATTTTCTTTTGCTGCATGCGTATTCTTCTGATACAGCATCACAAAATCTTTCATGTCCTGGTAAACATCCGCTATATGTTCGGAAATGCTTAATTTTATTGATGTTTTCTCTTCCGTCTGATCATTTTCAATATTCCGGAAAACATCTTCTTCGCCCAATATTCTTCTGAGAGTCTGAAAAATACTTTCCCATGATTCTTCTGTAACATAACGTTCTGTTGTTTCCGAATCATTCTCTTCAAGACTGGGAAGAAGTATTCCTTTTAAATAAAGTAAAGGGCAGATTTTTAAATAATAATGCAAGATGTCTTCTTTTGAATACTGTTCTGCTTTCTCAGTGAACAAACAGTACTCGTTCGCAACGGTTAAGAATTCAAGAACTCCCTTAGAGTATACATAGTCATTGTCTTTTGTCATTGACATCATTCATGAGGTTTTGAAAAATATTCTGGCAGGGCAAAAATACATTTTTTTGATTTATCCTATATTTGTTGTATATTTGATAAAAATCTGTATTCATGGACAAGCTGAAACTGAAGGCACATTTGCTTGAGGAATGCAAAAAGCTGCAGCAGAAGGTACTTGACAACCTTCGCAGCACCATGAATGAGGCTCAGCAAAGCGCAAATGAGTACGGTCCGCCGAAAGACCGTTACGATGCCTACCGCATGCAACTACTGCGCCGTAAAGACATGTACGGGCAAATGCTGGTAAAAGCCCTCGATGAATTTTGTGCATTGGAAAAGATTGATCCGAAGCAGGAAAAAGGAAAAGTTGAATTCGGTGCGGTTGTAATCACATCAGAGCAAAGATTGTTTGTATCCATCGGTTTGGGAAAAATTATTTTTAACAGGACATCCTATTATGCTGTATCGGTTAATGTACCGCTCTGCAAAGCCCTTGCAGGGAAAAAGAAAAATGATGTAGCCGATTTCAGCGGAAAGAAAATCACGATCATGGATGTTTTCTGATGGATTATTATGAAATACCCTGTTAATTAATTCTCATTGTTATTTTCTTTTTTCTTGACGCAAAAATTCTAAATTTGCTGCATGCAGGAAACCATATTAATTTTAGATTTCGGTTCTCAATATACACAGCTTATTGCCCGCAGAGTGCGCGAGCTGAACGTATATTGCGAGATACATCCGTATAATAATTACCCTACGGTTGCTGAAAATATAAAAGGAGTAATTCTTTCAGGAAGTCCTTTCTCTGTCAGAGATGCAAATGCTCCGCAGCCCGATTTATCATTGATAAAAGGGAAATTGCCCATGCTTGGCCTTTGTTATGGCGCACAGCTTCTTTCACAGAATTTTGGCGGAAAAGTTCTTCCATCTGTAATACGCGAATATGGCAGGGCAAATCTCACAGAAATCGATTCCTCCAATACTTTGATGAAAAATATGAATGCTGGCTGCCAGGTGTGGATGTCGCATGGCGATACTATTGCCAGAGAACCGGCAGGTTCGAAAATTATTGCAGCAACCAGAGAAGTGCGCGTGGCCGGATTCCAGATAATGAATGAAAAAACTTTCGGAGTGCAGTTTCACCCTGAAGTTTACCATACAAGCGAAGGAATGATATTGCTGAAGAATTTTATTGTTGATATCTGCAATTGCAGTCAATCATGGACTCCCGATTCCTTCATTGAAGCTACAGTAAAAGAACTGAAAGATAAATTAGGCAATGATAAAGTAATTCTCGGCCTTTCGGGCGGTGTTGATTCTACCGTCACAGCTGTTCTGCTACACCAGGCTATCGGCAAAAACCTGTACTGCATTTTTGTGGATAACGGTTTGTTGAGAAAAAACGAATTCCGGAATGTTTTGCATTCATATACCGATATGGGTTTGAATGTTACCGGTGTTGATGTGAAAAAATATTTTTATGATGCACTGAAAGGAGTATCTGATCCTGAAGGCAAACGAAAGGCTATTGGAAAAACATTTATTGATGTGTTCGATGAAGAATCGCATAAGGTAAAGGATGTAAAATGGCTTGCCCAG
Organism: Bacteroidota bacterium; assembly: GCA_043801235.1. Classification (GTDB taxonomy): domain Bacteria; phylum Bacteroidota; class Bacteroidia; order Bacteroidales; family CG2-30-32-10; genus DAOQAK01. The sequence goes on from JAZDMF010000379.1 coordinate 9,763, forward strand.
GGCACTATTTATCCTGATGTCATTGAATCGCATTCTGTCAACGGTCCTTCCGCTACCATTAAATCGCATCACAATGTTGGCGGGTTGCCCGATTATATGAAACTGAAAATTGTTGAACCTTTAAATACTCTCTTTAAGGATGAAGTGCGCAAAGTTGGAAGAGCATTAGGCATAAGCGATAAATTTATAAAGAGGCATCCTTTTCCAGGCCCCGGATTGGGAATCCGCATTCTTGGTGAAATCACCGAAGAAAAAATTCGGATATTACAGGATGCTGACGACATTTATATCAATGGACTTCACGAACATGCTCTTTATGATAAAGTGTGGCAGGCGGCAGCCATTCTTCTGCCGGTACGATCGGTAGGTGTTATGGGCGATGAGCGTACCTATGAATATGTTCTTGCATTGCGGGCTGTAACTTCAACCGATGGCATGACAGCCGACTGGGTACAGCTCCCCTATGATTTTCTCGCTGAAGTTTCGAACAATATTATCAATAAAGTGAAAGGCATCAATCGTGTTGTGTATGATATAAGCTCTAAACCTCCTGCAACTATTGAATGGGAATAACCTTAAATATTTACGAAGTATGAAGTATGATTTACGAATGACTAATGACTGTTGACCAATGACGGGTAAATATTATTTTGATGTGCTAATTGGAGATTCCTCATTCCGCTTCGCTGCATTCGGAAT
>JAZDMF010000395.1:0-8152 GCA_043801235.1 Bacteroidota bacterium
TGAATATCAGGCAGATTTAAAGGTTTATAAAGTCGATTATGACTACCAAGCCGGTGAAAATGATGGCAAGTGGTTCTTTACCGATTATGATTATCAGGCCAAGAAAAAAATTTATTTTGTGGATTACGATTATCAGGCTGATTTGAAAATTTATTTTGTGGATTATGATTATCAAGCAGGGTGGTCGAACAATTCGAAGATGTACCTGATGTATTAAACTCCCAAAGAAATTTATTAAAGAAAACCCCTGAATATTATTTTTCGGAGTTTTTTAGTATACAGTTCAACGTAAAAACATATTTATTTCCTGATATTTCCCAGTGATTTCATTCATTACTTGTTCGTGAGATTTTTTTCAACAAAAATTGAATGGAACGATTTCCGATTTTTATTTTAATTTTACCATTCAACATTTATTGCATGGAAATTCTTTATATCGCTATTGGTATAGTAATAGGACTTGCTTTAGGCTGGCTGCTATCAGCAAATAAGCGAAAAACGGAGGTTGCTGCAATGCTATCACAGTTGCAGGAAACGGAGATGAAAAAAGTAACAGAGACTGCATCTGCAGATAAGGCGCGCAGTATTGCAGAAGATCGTTATGAGCAGCTTATCAAAGATTATGGCATCATCGATTCTGAATTAAAAACCGAAAGAAGCAAAACAGAAGAACAGGGAAAAAGAATTTCGAGAGCCGAAGCTGAATATCGCAACCTGCTTGAAAAACTGAATACGCAGAAGGCCGAAATGGAAGATCTGCAGAAAAAGTTTACAACTGAATTTGAAAACATTGCCACCCGCATTCTGAAAAACCAGTCGCAGGAATTCACCCAGTCCAACCTGAAAAACATTGGCGATGTGCTGAATCCCCTGAAAGAAAAAATAGGAGAGTTTGAAAAGAAGGTTACGGATGCTTATGATAAGGAACTGCGCGATAAGCTGAGCCTTCGCGAGGAAGTAAAAAAGCTGTACGAACTGAATACCCGGATAAGCGAAGAAGCAAACAACCTGACAAAAGCTCTGAAAGGCGATTCGAAAAAGCAGGGCAACTGGGGCGAAATGGTGCTTGATAAAATTATGGAGCGTTCCGGCCTTACAAAAGGTGCCGAATACGAAACGCAATACAGTACCACATCCGAAGATGGCAAACGCATACAGCCCGATATGGTTGTTTTTCTTCCCGATAAAAAACATATCATCATCGATGCAAAAGTTTCGTTGGTGGCATATGAAAATTTTGTAAACACAAATGATGAGAATGAACGGCAGCAGTACCTGAAAGAGCATATCAATTCAATCAGGACGCATATCAAGGGCCTGAGCGAAAAAAATTATCCTTCGTCAAAGGATTTGAATTCGCCCGACTTTGTTCTGCTTTTCATTCCTATTGAATCATCATTCGGTGTGGCGGTGCAGCAGGATCAGCAGCTGTTTAACTTTGCATGGGATAACAGGATCGTGATTGTTACTCCTTCCACTTTGCTTGCAACTTTGAAAACCATTTCCTCAATTTGGAAACAGGAAAACCAGACACGCAACGCTATGGAAATAGCTCGGCAGGGTGGTGCGCTGTACGACAAGTTCGTGGGCTTTGTAAACGATCTGGAAAAAATCGGGAAGAGCATCAACCAGTTGCATGAGTCGTACGATGAAGCAATGAAAAAACTCCAGACAGGCTCAGGCAATCTGATAAATAAAGTGGAAAGCATTAGAAAACTTGGAATCAAAACATCGAAGCAGTTACCCGATAAATTTAATACTGAAGAAACTGAAAGTGTACTTCCCGAAAACGTAGAATGAGAAAGGTTTTATACATACCGGTACTTTTTTTTCTTATATTTTTTTCTTGTCGTACAGGAAAAATTTCCACTTCAAATCTGTCATACCTGTACGACAGGGACATGATTTCATACATTCCAGATTATTCGGTGTATCATTTGAACGATACCATTTCCCGCATATATTACCGATTTAATTCAGGAAGTCTTTTATATGTAAAAGAATTGAACGAAGATCACTTTTCTGCGAAATATTCTTTTCAAACCCAACTTTACGAATCGTACGATATGAAATCTGTACTCGACAGCAATGCTGTTATCTTTACCGATTATGATAACAAATCAGAAAGAAATATATACGGAACAATCGATGTAATGGCACCTGCCGGAAATGATTACCTGATGAAGTTTACTTTCAACGATCTTAACAAGCATACGTCAGTTGAGCTTTTTATTGACATTAATAAATCCAATGTGAATTCACAGCAGAATTTTCTTTTGCTTGACAGCGATAGTCTGCCTGCATTTACTTATGTTGCCGATTCTTCTTCCGAATTCAGGCTGCAATGCAATAACAGCAAGCTTCAGAAATTATTTGTCGGATACTATGACAGGATTTTTCCCATTGCATCTCTGCCTTTCTCCATGGTTAGCAATAAACCTTTTGAATATGCACCCGACAGTTTATTTACCATTTCAGTAAACAATGGGATTTCACAGGTAATCAATTTTCCTTACAAGGGTTTTTATCATTTTCAGTCCGATACCAGCCAGACCTCCGGCATCACCCTATTCAGGTTTTACGATGATTTCCCGAAAATCACTGCTGCCGATCAAATGCTGTATTCCCTGCGTTACCTGACCAGCAAATACGAATATGATGACCTTGCCACCATGAAAAACAAGAAAGAAGCTGTTGAAAAATTCTGGATCGACCTTGCAGGGAACGCTGACAGGGCAAAGGAAATGATAAAACTCTATTATAATCGTGTGCAGTGTGCAAACCGTTATTTTACTTCATATCTGGAAGGATGGAAAACCGACCGTGGCCTTATATACATAATTTACGGAATGCCTAATATCGTTTATCGGAGCGATAGAACAGAAAGCTGGATATATGGCGAAGACAGGAACATGCTTTCTATCACATTTACTTTTACAAAAGTTAAAAATCCTTTCACTGAGAATGATTACAGCCTTTCCCGCTCACCTGCGTACAAGGACGGATGGTACATAGCCGTTGATAACTGGAGAAGATAGTTCTGCGATGATGAAAATATTTTACAGGAAAAAAAAATATGATGGCATAGGTTCATTATCAGCTATCGCATGGAAAAAATTCAGGAAAGACAGGCTTTCCATGTTTATGTTGATGCTTGTTGTATTGGCAGCGCTGATCGCTATCTGCGGCTATATTATAGCTCCCGATTCAACACCTTTTGCCAATGCACAGTATGTTGAAATAGCAGCACGAAACCCGGGCTTTCATGTGGAGATGCTGAAGGTGCGAAAGGATCAGAAGGAAAATGAAAAAGGTTTTATGAATACAATGCTTTTCGGAAAGGAAAGAGATTATACGTATTATCCTTTGTATTCATGGCGTTTTGACGGAGCGTATATCGTTTCCGAAGATTATACAGGTGATGAACCTAATGACGGAACCCTGCACCGTTTCAATATTGCCGATGTGCTATATCCTTTATCTGATAGCTCAAAATATTCTGTTAAAAATGGTCATGTTTATTTTACTTCTATTGACGGGCAGCCGCATGACGAAATGATTTCAGACATGCAGGAAAAAATAAAAGACGAAAACATTGTATCTAAAACATTCCTGCTGGGTACTGATAAATTCGGGCGCGATGAACTGAGTCAACTTATCATCGGTACGCGCGTTTCATTATCGGTAGGTTTTATTGCAGTGGCTATTTCCCTGCTTATCGGTATTCTGCTTGGCGCGATGGCAGGCTTTTTCAGAGGATGGGTTGACAACCTGATTGTTTGGTTCATTAATGTTGTATGGTCAATTCCAACTTTGCTGCTGGTAATCGCAATAACCTTTGCTCTTGGAAGGGGTTTCTGGCAGGTTTTTATTGCTGTTGGCTTAACCATGTGGGTTGATGTGGCACGCATCGTGCGAGGGCAGATTCTTGGCATACGCGAAAAGGAATTTGTGGAAGCCGGACGGGCACTGGGTTTCAAAAATTTCAGAATAATTTTTAAACACATACTTCCTAATGTGATGGGGCCGGTCATTGTAATATCTGCAGCAAACTTCTCTGCATCCATACTGATGGAAGCCGGGCTGAGTTTTCTTGGAATTGGAGTGCAGCCCCCCATGCCATCATGGGGAACGATGATTAAAGAACATTATACATACATTATCCTTGATTCTGCTCATCTTGCAATACTCCCGGGCATTGCAATCATGATCATGGTCCTTGCTTTTATGATTATCGGTAATGGACTGAGGGATGCGCTGGATACAAAAACTGCTGAGAAATAAATTACATCACAACAAATTTTTTGTAGCCGATTTTATTGTCGTTTTCGATTCTTATAAGATACATGCCTTTGGTAAAACCGCTGATATCAATGCTCTGATTTTTTTCACATGTTTCTTTTTTAAGCAATGATAATCCCGAAATATCAAATATTTCCAGTAAAGTTTTTTTGTCTGCATTTTTTAATTGTATTGTCAGGATTGAATTTGCAGGGTTAGGATAAACCTTAAAATTGCCGCTTTCATTTTCAGTAATACCTGCATAAAGAAAATCATTGGTGCAGAATCCCGGACTTTCGGTTTTAGTGGTTGAAGGTTCGCCAATGATTGGCCCTGAAATCACGGTATTAAAAGTATTAAGCAGTGCGTTAAAGCCAGTATGTATGGCCTGTCTGATAACGGTGTTTCCTGAAACATTCGAATGAACATAGGTCCAGTAATTGCCGGATGAACTGTCATAATTACCGCAGGGGATTCCTCCCTGGTACGTGAGCATGCCATTTGAAAGATCAGGCATTGCTGTATAGGTGCCGTGAAGCGAATCGCTCTGACAAGCATAAGTGCTTCCGCCTCTTGAAATGTACATGATGTATTTGGTGCCATCAAAAAAAATATCAGGATCAGAAGCTGAACCTGATGATGGAAGATTGATAACAGCCCTTCGCCCGCTTTGCATTATGAACTGCGTTCCATCGCTGCCTGCTACTTCTATTGCTGAATCGAAAAATTTATAGCAAGGGTAAGTCTGGCAGCCTGCAGGATCCTGCCCCATCTGTATTCCTGTTGAGTTGAGAAAAAATAAGACCAATCTTCCCTGGTCATCAACAAATGCAGAAGGATCAACAAAATTTACATTCCCGCCTGCACTATCCTGGATGCTTATCATCACTGGTGCTGCATCCCATGCTGAAAGGGTCTTGTCGTATCTCAGGACTTTCCCCGGTGTATAAATATATAATTTATTGCCGCGTATAATTACATCGGGAACGCTCCCCCCATAAGGAATGAAGTTCGGAACCAACGTCCATGTGCTTCCATCTTCTGATTCGGTAAGGTTTACCAGATGATCCTGGAAACTTGTGCAATTTGAATCGCAGGTATGGAACGACATTATGTACTTCTTTGTGAATGGCTGGGCTTGCAGGACACTCGTTAAAAGAAAAAATAATAGTACAAGGGCTGTTGTTTTGCTTTTTTTCATTTTATAAGTTTAGGAAAATATTTTACTTACCCTTGCGCAGGATAAAATTGCCTATTCCGCAATTTAAACAAAGTTTTGCTTTGCAGTAATTATTTTTAAGTTCAAGTAGCGCCTGGGTGTTCGATGCTGTTCTTACCGGCATTCCCATGAGCTTCCATTTGGAAATAACAGAATTTTTTTCTCTTTCCATCTGTTCCAGAAAGCGCAATGCCCTGTCTTTATACTTGTCTTCCTTTGTAATACTTCCATAAACGAAAAGAAAAGGAATAACAGTGTTTATGATTATAATATCAATGGAAGCCTTGCCGATTTTTTTTAAACGGCGGGGTGAAGGTTTGCCGAAAACATAATGTGTATTCCAGTATTCGGAACCTTCAACATCAAAAAGAGATTCAATTTCACTGATTTTTCTTGCTTCAAGAATGCATGAAAACAGCCCCGAAGATTTGTGCAGCAGCGATGCAAACTGAGCAATGCGAATGGACGGAAAGCCTGAGGGTTGCAGTCTCAGGAATTTCCACAGATGCCCGGCTATAGGTTTCAGGTTAAATTTCTGCTGCAGGTAGGTATACTCAGCAATTAGTTCATTTTCGTATTTCTCTCTTGAGGGTTTTCGTATAAGCCCTGATTGCCCGAACAACATAGCTTCCGTCTGAAACAGATTATTGTGGTGCTTTATTATATTTTTCAAAGGAGTTGATTTTGCAAGCAATTCAAAAGGTTCGGCATTCAGGCTGAATCCGAAATTCCTCGCCAGGTGCACGTAAAATACCTGCTCCCAGTTGTTCCTGTAATGTTTTAGTAATGTAGCTATATACTCCGATTTTCTTTCCAGCCGTTCCACAAGCATCCTTTCAAGCCATGATGTAACAACAACGGTTTCACATTGTTTTATGAGAGGCTGGCAGGGTATCCAGTTCCTGCTTTGCTGCAGGCTGTTGTATTTTGAGAGGATATGAAATGGAATGAGATCTCTTATTTCAAGTACGGGAATGGGCTCTTTATTTTTTCTGCAAGCGGTGTAATTATTATTGTAAACAACGTGAAGAATAATGTTTTCGTATGAATTATCCTTGTGATGCCTGTGCTTTTCCCAGTCGGATGCGTTAATATGAATTTCCACATTTCCTGCCCATGTGGTATTGCCGATTTTTATACGGGCATTGCTGAAATCGGGTCCGTCATCTGTATTATGTTCCCCGGGTTTAATGATATCAACCTTCTCATTATCGGATGTCCTCAATGTTTTATTATCGAACAAGCGAAATTTCCATATATAGTGTAGAAAATCTTCCGTCATGAAAAATTGATTTGTGTAAATATATAACTTTTTATAATTTTGAAAAAAAAATCAGATGAAATTCTTTTTTTATTTTTTCCTGCTTGTAATAAATATTCCTGTGATGTCCTTTTCACAGGAAAACGCCATTCAGTATCCGGTTTTAACAGTTGTTGAAAATACTCCCTTCTATCCCGGAGGACAGAAAGCAATTGTGAGTCTTATAAAAGACAACATTGTTTACCCAGCAGAAGCAAAAGAAAAGGGAACTTAAGGCACTGTTTATGCTTCCTTTATTATTGAAACCGACGGCAATGTATCTGATATTAAAATTTTAAAAAGCATTGGAAGCGGTTGCGATGAAGAGGTTCTGCGTGTTCTCAGGCTTATGAAAAAATGGGAGCCCGGAAAACAAAACGGCAAATTCGTTAGGGTCCAATTTAATCTTCCAGTGAAGTTCTCGCTCAAATGATTATTTGTATTTTTGCTCACATCCGACATCTCACATTGCTTCCATTGTTCATATTTCTGTTAACATTTTCCTTTCGCGCTTATGGTTTTTTATCCGTTGTTTGATTAACTTTGATGAAAATAAAAACCATGAAAGTCACATCATTGCTCAGGATTTTTTTCTTGTTTATTTTTTTGTCCGTTTATAGCGTTCCTTTTCTTACAGCTCAGGATAATGCAATATGTACCAACCCTGATATAAAACCTCTTTATCCCGGAGGAAATGCCGCCCTTGTAAAATTCCTTAAAGAAAATGTGAAGTATCCTGCCGAAGCCGATTCAGTGAATTATACAGGAACAGTTTGTGTTTCATTTATTGTTGAAAAAACAGGTGGGCTTAGCAGCATTGAAATAGCAAAAGGAATTGGTAAGGGCTGCGATGAGGAAGCATTAAGCGTAATCAGAAAAATGCCCAAATGGCTTGCGGGTTCCAAAGGCGGAAAACCCGTTAGAGTGCCATACAAGCTTTGGATAAAATTTCCTCAGCCTTAGTTTCCTATAAGGATTAATTAAATCTATCTTTCATTTTCTGTTACTGCCTACTTATTTGTCAATTCAATTTTCAGGTGAATTGTTCGCCTTTAAATGATTTTTTCCTGCCATTAACTTTCCGCTCCCTGCCTTTATCTTTATTCAGCTTTGACTTTTTTTTACCTGAAATAACTTTGCGATACTTTAATTAAATACTCATGTAGTAAATCAATGGTTCGGTAATAATTTATACCGAAAATTAATTTTGCTAATTTTTAAAGTGTTGATTATCCCATTACTTATTAATGGGAGCGGTAAATTTTGGCTTTTTAAATGCACGCTTACCTTTCGCTTACACTTCGATCCCTTCGTCAAGCTCAGGACTACCATTGACGTATTTTTCTAAATAA
>JAZDMF010000402.1:0-3395 GCA_043801235.1 Bacteroidota bacterium
ATGGAATAAGAATGTGGCTGCTCGACTGGCTTCATTTCCCGGTATCGGTAATCTTGGACTGGTTGAAAGCAATGGACATCAGAACTACAAAAACTGGAATACCATGCTGGGTTATCACCCCCGTAAAGATGCCTCCTGGGTTAATGCTAAGCAAGGTGTTTATGAGCTTAACAGCGATTTTTACAGAACGGGAGGCGGTATTTTTGATACCATGCCTCATTACGAGGAAATGTTTACTTCAAAATGATATCAGGTAATCAAAGCTATCTGGTCCTTCAAATTATCCGGATCAAATACCTTTCGCCAGTCTTCTTTAATAAATTTAGAACTCTTAACCCCTGGCAATTGAAATTAGCGATAATTTTAAAAATCATTTTCAAATCAGTACCGGGGAAGGTTGTCTCTGTTTGATTTAGCAACTGTGTAAGTTCGTAAGCAGCTATATTAAATCTGTTAGCAGACAATGAATGGAGGGTTACTGTCAGGGTTTTGTTTTCATAATCAGGTGTAAGATCAGAACTGGACTGAATGATTTGTTTAATAACCATTCTTTTTTCATTTTCTGCCTTTGCCAGATACGGGGAAATCCATTGAGCCACCGAAGATTCGGCCCGGCAGCAAATCATTCGTATCACATTCATTAACAACCTGCTTTCGGTTTTGAGTTTGTTGTATCGTTCTTGTTGGGGCATCTGACTGATTTTGAGACGTAGTTTTATTTGTGATCGTTGTGTTTTAAGTTCTTATTCCTGCTTTCTGTAAAAGTCGATAATCTCTTTATACTCCATTTGTTTATTTGTTATTGCAGGCAACTCATCCAGTGGCTGTTCTATGGTTAATTGCGCTAAAGGGAAGAAGCGGGCTTCAAGTCGTTGGATTTTTTCTCTCAACTTTCTTAATTGATGAGTCAACTTGCGGTACTCCGGATTCACTATTTCTTTTACGGGATCAACAGGTTCTGTTCCGAAAGATACCATTTTGTCAAAATCATAATCCTGAATGAGGTATCGGAAGAATTTTTCCTGGCTCCACAGTGCTTTTAAAGTATTCAGCCTACCATTTATCCTTTACATTTTTGCGATAGGTTACAATGGCTATTTTGTGCTTTTTCTCACAGCCGGTTGAAGAATGCCGGCTCGTAGGCCTCACGATCAAAAATAAACGTGCATACAGTGGTATTACCGCAAGTAGGCTGCTTGGATAAAAGCTTGGTTTGTTGAAGTTGCGGGATGATTTGATGTTCGATATCGGCTTACAGTTTTTCAGTTAGTTCTCCCATAACCATCATAACGGGCATCCCTTGTGCATCGTTTACCCAGTACTCTGTGGTAGCGCTCAGGCAAAGTTTTTGCCTGGAAACATATTTTGCCGTAAGGTTGGCTTTGTCCCCCATAATTAATCCGTACATGCCCATCGATGTATAAAAAATCAGCATCCTGGGATGAATCACCACTGTACCAATAATCAACCAGTATGTTGTTCAGATGTGTAGCCTGCTGCTGACGAGTGAGTAGATCAAGTTTGCTACGCAAAAGGGCCATGAATGCCAGGGTGAGGACGATTGACTCCAGGCTATAGTAAACTTTTGATTGCCAGGTGTAAACATCTATTGTCTTTAATAATCCCTGTCCCAGTAATGCCGGTAATAAAAATAACACACCTGCACCAGTAATAGCCTGGCTATCTTCAAATTGCACACCGGCTGATGTTCCTTCTCCAAGGGAACAGGCAATGCATTCTTCTAAACGGGCAGTGGCTATGCCAAACTCTCAATCCTGATCTTGCTCATTACGTTGGTTCAGCGTGCTTCCTTCGGAATGTGGCACTATCGGTATAGCATTTTTCTTAAATACCCCTGTTTAATGCCATAAAGTATGGCAGATTCCCTGACCCCCTCTTCTTTAGTAATAATGTAAACGTTCTGTCCCTTTTCTAGCCTGGTCTGGATCCGCTCCTGCCGATCCCACACTATCTTGTGGGCTTTCCCATGTCGGGCACCTGGCCCGAAGAATCCGGCCTCGCCTTTGGTTATAAACTTCTTATACGCACGGCTTACACTGTCTTCGCTCACTCCAAAAGCGCGCTCAATATCTACTTTACGGCACAATCCCTGATGAATAACATTGCTGGTGATAAACCGAAATGCATCATTGTCATCCTTCGAATGCGCATAAACAGGCAAACCGTTGACCAAATATTAAACAATCCCGTCTCGTTCATAAACACCTACACTCGGATTGATAAGCGTTGTATCGTGTGGGAATAGGAGTATTAGTAATTGCATGCAGCAAAGTTATCGCTTTTCCTTTTTACGATACTACCCTCCAGATTACTTATTTTTAATAAACGGGGTCAGAAGTTCTGAACATATTGATATTGTGGTTGTAATGAATGTTTCTGCATCCATTTGTGTAAATTTACCAAGATTGATATTTGCTTTTAATAATTATGTTCATATGGATATTTTTTCGAGGTATCTGGAGCTTTTTCATCCCAGAGTTAATAAAAAGAATAAAGCATTAATTAAATCAAGGGCGTCGAGGCTTAATTTTGCATAATGGTTTTATTAATACTACAGCGCCAAACTTGATATTCCATCGTGTTTAATCATTCTGAGTCAAGGTTGCGGGGTAGGGGTTTTGGCGTGTGTTTTTGTTTTGTTTGAAGGGGTGAAACGGCAGCCCAGGTTGAAAATATCGAACAAACCAGGATTGGCGCAAAGCAGCAAGCTGCAAAACCTCTTTAATAAAATAATTAGTGGTGAAGTGAATGAACCTCTAATATAATTTAAACCCTTGCTACTTGCTGCTTTGCATCACGGAGGCTTTGTTCAGATATTTTGCAGGGATGGCAGCCGTTTCACAATGGCAGGCACAAAAACCATGACAAAACCAATATGTTGGCAATTAAGGAGCAGAAGGGCTGGCGTGGAGAGTGCTGCAAAAAGACAGTAAAGCCCTCAATGCTTCATTTTAAATATGATGGTCAATAAATGCCTTTTGGTGCGATTAATTCAATTCCAAAATTCCTGTCGGACGTAAAAAGGTATTTGGCAAAATGATAATTGATTCCATGTTCAGTTTAGAATTTTTACTTGCTGACATCGCTATAAAACATCGAATTGATCGAATAAATATGAAAATACATTGGCCATATTACTGCAAATTGATCATTATGGGTACAGATTTATTATGAAACTATAAATTTACTAGCTTGCCCCCATGATTAGGTGAAACGGAATATGTTTTTAGCAAAAATCCCGGTAGATGAAAGATAGTACAATAAAAAATCAATCAATTTTGGTACGTAATTATTCAAAAGGTAATCATTTAGCGTTTAACACCTTGTATTATGATTTGACTTAAGAGCTACATTCTTTTTAACTTTAAGTGAAA
>JAZDMF010000428.1:0-6301 GCA_043801235.1 Bacteroidota bacterium
CAGCAGTTATTGTATCACTTTTCTTTAAAGAATATGTTCCAAGATTGATGTATGGAATATCCGAATCGGGGTTTATTTTCATCATTCTTTTGTTAATGGCAAGGGCGCTGTCAAAATTTTCATACTGGTTGAAATAAATATTTGCAAGATTGCTCATCGCTCTCATATTATCATGTTTCAGGGCAATATTTTTCCTGTAACATACGACTGCACTATCATATTCACCAATCATTTCATAGGAATACGCCAGGTTAAAGTATGCTTCGATGTATCCGGAGAATAATGATATTGCTTTTTTAAAATAAGATATTCCGGTTTTGTAATAATCCCTGGCTTTTACTGAATCACCGCTATTTTTGACTGAACCGGCAAGGATGGTAAAATAAATGGTTCCAATATTATTGTATGAAGAATAATACTCGGGATAAATTTTAATAGATTGATTAAAATAACCTATAATAAGATCAATTTTCTGATTTAGATGTGGCGGAGTCTGTCCTTTATAAAGCATTTTGTTAAGTTCTGCCATCATCTGCCCCGCTATAAGGGCGTTGGCTTTCGCTGAATTTTCGAGATATTTAATATCATTTGAATACAGTGTAATATGATCTTTCCAGCTTGTATTCCGTGCAATGCATTTTGCAGAGTAAAGTATCAGGATAATGATGAGCGGAATAAAAAGTTTTACCCTGTCATTAAATGAAATGAATTGCAGCCGGTAATTTTTCTTCTGCAATTTAAAAATAAAATAGGCGACAACCATGCAGAAACCCAGCGAGGATGCATACACAAAGCGATCGGCAACTATGCCCATGGCGGGTTTTACAATATTGGAAAACATGGAAATGGAAATCAGGTAATAAAGAATAGCAAACGACAGCAAATGTTTTTCTTTAATCTTCCACACCGCATATGCAAAAAGCGCCAGATGCACAACGAGCCCGAAAATTACCAAACCGTCACCCATATGTGAAACAGGAATGGTATTATAACCGTAATAAAACAAAAGGGGATGCGGATAGAAAAGAATTTTCAGGTAAAACAAAAGACTGACCATTCCGGTGGCAAAGCGTACGAAAAAACTCTTGTACAAAAATAAGGGATTCTCGAAAAAGAATACTTCCCTGTCGGGCTTGGGCAGAAATGTTTTCGGTCCATACCTGGAAAGAATGACTGCAACCAGTATGATGCCAAAGATAAATGCCAGTTTTTTCCATGAAACATCCGTGAAGAAATACAATACCAATGGAAATATAGTAAGAAATACCAGGGCGCTCGCTTTTGAAAGGTAGGCCAAAAGATAGAAGAAGAATGCCATGAGCAGGCTGATCCACTTGCCCTTCCTGACATAACTGATAAGATAATTCATGGTGACCAGACTGAAAATAAAGCTGAGCATCTCGTCACGGTTTTTCAGGCTGGCGATAACTTCAGTATGCACCGGATGCGCCAGAAAAATCACGACAATAAAAAACAGGAACAGCTTGTTGTAATCCTGCATCAGCCGCTGAAGTACCTTAAAGAGAAGCAGGCATGTGAATGCATACAGAAGGATGTTGATAAAATGGCTCATATGCGGATTGATCCCGAAAAGCTGATTCTCGATAGCATAAGTTACTTTCACTATCGGCCTGTACTCATAATTCATTTTCCCCTCACTGTACAGAGAAGTGAATATGCCCGGTATGCCATTGATTCCCTGGTTCACCCTGTCATTCGTACTGGTGACAAGCTCATCATCCATAGCATATTTGTTTGGAATGGTATTGGAATATAAAGCAAAACACAGTGAGATAATAGCAACAATCATCCAATCGATTTTTCGTTTGGGTTTTGCAGCTTCCATTTTCTGCTTTGGTTTTACAGCCGGATTTTTGCTTTTAGTAACCTTTGCCATACTTTATAAAAAATCAAAATATGATTATGTTCATCCCTGAATATATGAGATTCCGCGATATATGAAAGCTGATTCTACTGAACATCCTCCCTTAATTTCCATCCGTTATTATAATTTTTTAAATTCATTTCCACACAAAGTAAATCGTAAAAGAAAAAAGGATCAACGGAAATTTTCCAGAATTTTTCCCCGTTGAAACTTATCCTGTCAAGCATAAGCTCTTCTTCATCAAGAGTATTTTCAGGCACTTCCGCAACTTTCAGGCTTTTCACTTTTTCATCCGGACAATAATCAATGTTATATCCTGTAAAACAATGATCCGAATACAATATATGATGTTTATATTTTTCTTTAAAAAGTATCCGCCCATCTTTCTCGTATTGCCAAATGCCTTCTGTCCTGATTTGCTTATCAGTTAAAATTGTATCAGAGAAATCGCCTTCCGGAAACTGATAAATGAAATGACCGTTATTAAAGAACGCATACAGGCCGCTATATCCTGCAGGCACATGAGGCAATGCGTGCCATACACCTACAAGGAAATTTTTCATCTTTACGGAATTTTCAAAGTCAGGAACAGTATGGGCGGTATCTGAATAATCATCAAAAGGTAAAACTGCAGTATCACTAATATTTATTAAAGGTTTCCGTTCCTTTGATTTGTTTTTCAAATATCCATTACATGTACAATTTTGCATTGATGCCAAAGGGTTAAAAATAATTATAAAAAGAAACCCTATAATAGCAAAAAGCAATAAAATATATTTCCATTTCATAAATTCCTGTTTAAAAAACTTATTTGGAGGGAGCAAGATAATAAAAATTGGAAAACGAGTCGAAAAAAAAAATCAGGACTCAATAATGTCCAGTTCCACACGCAGGTTATCGATGATAAAGTTCTGGCGTTCCTGTGTATTTTTTCCCATATAAAATGTGAGCATTTCGTTTATGGAAGCATTGCTTTTCATAATCACAGGATCGAGGCGCATGGAAGGACCGATAAAATGTTTGAATTCATCGGGTGAGATTTCGCCAAGGCCTTTGAAACGGGTTATTTCGGGTTTTGCCCCAAGCTCATTCATTGCCGATTGCTTTTCTTCGTCAGAGTAGCAATAAATAGTTTTCGACTTATTTCTTACACGGAACAGGGGGGTTTGCAAAATATACAGATGTCCGTTCTTTACAAGGTCGGGGAAAAACTGGAGGAAAAAAGTGATAAGCAGCAGCCTTATATGCATACCGTCAACATCGGCATCAGTAGCAATAACTATGTTGTTATAGCGAAGGTTTTCGTAATCCTCTTCCACATTCAGCGCTGCCTGCAATAAATTAAATTCCTCGTTTTCATAAACAATTTTTTTGCTCATGCCGAAACAGTTCAGGGGTTTTCCTTTCAGGCTGAATACCGCCTGAATGTTCACATCGCGCGATTTGGTAATGGAACCGCTGGCCGAATCGCCTTCGGTGATGAACAACGTGGTATCGAGGTAACGTGTATCATTGCTGTTGTAATGAATTCTGCAATCCCTCAGTTTCTTGTTGAAAAGGCTGGCCTTCTTTACGCTTTCGCGTGCAATTTTCTTAATATTGGCCAGATCCTTACGTTCTTTTTCCGACTGAAGGATTTTTTTGTAAAGAGCTTCAGCAGTTTCAGGGTTTTTATGCAGGAAATCGTCAAGGTTTTTCTTAACAATATCATTAATATAATTCCTGATGGTAGGCCCGTTGGGTTCCGTATGCTGCGAGCCCAGTTTTGTTTTGGTCTGCGATTCAAATACAGGTTCCTGCACCTTCACGCTGATGGCAGCAATGATGGAAGTGCGTATGTCGCTGGCTTCAAAATCCTTTTTATAAAACTCGCGTATGGTTTTAACTACGGCTTCACGGAAAGCCGACTGATGCGTTCCACCCTGCGTGGTATGCTGACCGTTTACAAACGAATAGTATTCTTCTCCGTACCCATTTTGGCTGTGGGTCATGGCGCATTCGAAATCGCTTTCCTTTATATGAATTATGGGATAAGCCAGGGTGGTTCCGTTGATATATTTTGCAAGCAGATCAAGCAGCCCGTTATCGGCATAATAGCGCTGACCGTTGAAATATATGGAAAGCCCGGTATTAAGGAAAGCATAGTTCCATAAAAGTTTTTCAATGTATTCGGTGATATAATGATATTTTCCGAAAATTTTTTCATCGGGAACAAAAGTCACAATAGTACCGTTCCTTAAATCGGTCTTTTCGTCCTTGCTTTCCTTCACAAGTTCGCCACTGCTGAATTCAGCAATTTTTGTTTTTCCTTCTCTTACCGACTGAGTGATAAAACAGGATGAAAGTGCATTTACGGCTTTTGATCCGACACCGTTCAAACCCACGGTTTTCTTAAAAACTTCAGAATCGTATTTTGCTCCGGTATTCATTTTCGAAACGCAGTCAACCACTTTTCCCAGCGGAATACCGCGGCCATAATCTCTCACAGATACTTTCTGATCCTTAATGGTGATATCAATTTTTCTTCCATGGCCCATGATGTATTCATCAACTGCATTATCGAGAATTTCTTTGAGCAGCACATAAATTCCATCATCGTGAGAAGCGCCGTCGCCCAGTTTTCCAATATACATGCCTGGCCTTGTACGAACATGCACGTTCCATTCCAGGGATTTTATACTCGCTTCGTTATAATCGGATATCATTAATGAAATTTTTTGCAAATATATTACAAAGGCATTATCTGGCGCTGCTTACAGCCAATAAGATATTAACAACTTATTAAATGATGTAAAACATTTCCATTTTTTATAGCAAAAAGCAAATAGAAAATGTCAAATAGAAAATATTTAGCTTGTTTTTTCTTCATGCATTTACAATCCTTCCTTCCACATTGCGGCCACTATGTTTCAATTTTATATTTTCTGTTTGCTATCTTCTATTTTCAGTAAACTTTGTGTATCATGAATTATTAAATGATAAGGTTTACAGGAGGTTATTGAGGATCAACCCAACTAAATGGGGAGACAAAAGTATTAGGCAAATAATTTTTCTAATCTAAGAGGTTGTTTAAAATTTATTTTTAGGAATTTTATTAAGCATTATTCTAATCATTGAAAGCCTTATCATCGCTTCGCTACAGCATGGCAAAAGTTCATAATCTTTAGAAAGCCTACGCTGAAAGTTGAACCAACCAAAGGTTCTTTCTGCAATCCAACGTTTAGGTAGCACGTTAAATCCGGATTTACCAACTACTTTATTAACTACTTCTATTACCCATCCAAAAATTTTCATTGTCCATTCCGCTAACTCCCCCGTGTATCCTTGATCTACCATTATTTTTATCAATCGTGGATATTTATACATGGCGTTCTTCAGCAACAACTTTGCTCCCTCCCTGTCATTGATATTTGCATCATGTATAATAATAGCCATAAGAAAACCCAATGTATCTGTTATTATATGACGTTTACGACCATTCACTTTTTTATTACCATCATATCCTTTTTCTATTGTCATAGATGATGTTTTTACACTTTGACTGTCCATCAATCCAAGACTGGGACTCGTTTCTTTACCTAAATCATTCCTTACTTTCTCGTGGATTGCATCATGTACATGTTCTATAATTCCCCATGATTCCCATTTTCTGAAATAATAATAAACCAATTGCCATTTGGGAAAGTTTGATGGCAACATCCTCCATTGACAGCCACTCTTTACAATATATAGCAAAGCATTCCAAAATTCTTTTAATTCGTGTTTTCTTTTTCTTGTATCATTTAAAATGTTTTTTATAACTTGCCAATGGTTATCGGCTAAATCTGTCGGATATTGTTTCATAGCTTTATGTTTTAGTGAAACACAAAGTGAATATGTATCATTGATTTTTTGCCGATAGCCTTTTTCTTTTTATAAACAGTCTTTTGTTTATTTCTCTATTATTTTTATTTTTGATAAAATTTTAAACAACCTCTAAATAGAAAGAAATCTATATCCTTCACGCCTCTCTGTATAGCCCTGAACCCTTTTAATTTTGAATTAAAAGATTCAGCATTTGCATTTGTGCTTCTGTGATGAAAGAAGTTTAAGATGTTTTCAAGGTTGATTTTAATAGAGTTTGCAGCAGTATTGAATTCGTCGATGCCAGACTTTACCGTATCTTCAATCCATTGCACCATTTTTATTCTTGCTGTATTTTTATCCTGACAATTATAAAGGCCTCTAAAATGCATTGATAAGTAATACGCCTGTTTTAGTATCGGATATTCTTTGAATAATATGTCAGCTCGGAGCTGTTGGTTTTTATGCCAATTGACAGGAGCTTTAAATAATAAATACCTGCTACGTGCAAGTAATTGTTTGCGTGTATCGCCATTTGCAAACACTTCAGGGTTATATGTTGTATGATTCTCA
>JAZDMF010000054.1:0-15297 GCA_043801235.1 Bacteroidota bacterium
CCGGTCCGCGTTTTGGAAAAAGTAAAAAAAGAAAGTAATTTTTTAATAGGATTATAATAATACTGTAGCGATGTTACAACCGAAGAAAACGAAATACAGGAAAATGCAAAAGGGCAAGATGAAAGGTAATGCCAAAAGAGGCAGCCAGCTTGCATTTGGTTCTTTTGGTATCAAAACTCTTGAAGAAGCCTGGATAACTGGCCGCCAGATTGAGGCCGCCCGTCAGGCAGTTACCCGTTATATGAAACGTGAAGGCCAGATTTGGATCCGCATTTTCCCTGATAAGCCGGTAACTAAAAAACCAGCCGAAGTACGTATGGGTAAAGGAAAAGGTGCCCCCGAATATTTTGTGGCCCGTGTTACTCCAGGCAGAATTCTTTTTGAAGCCGAAGGAGTTTCCTTAAGTGTTGCTAAAGAAGCATTGCGTCTCGCTGCACAAAAGCTTCCCGTTCTTACAAAATTTATTATTAGAAGAGACTTTGTTGAAGAAACAATATAATTTGAAATGAAACAATCTGTAATAAAAGAGCTTTCAACGGCTGAAGTCCGTGAAAGGCTTGAAGAAGAGAAAAAGCAGCTCACCAGGCTGAAATTCAATCATGCCGTATCTCCTTTGGAAAATCCCATGAAGATCAGGGCATACAAACAGACTGTAGCCAGGCTTGAAACCGAACTTCGTGCCAGGATACTGAAAGAAACAGAAAGTGCTAAAAAGTAATTTTTCATAACAATGGAAGTAAGAAATCTTAGAAAAGAAAAAGTTGGTTTGGTTGTCAGCAACAAAATGAATAAATCAATTGTTGTGGAAGTGGAGCGTAAAATAAAACATCCTATTTACGGAAAGTTTGTTAAGAAAACATCCACATTCATGGCTCACGACGAAACGAACGACTGTAATATCGGCGATACCGTGCGTATTATGGAATCACGTCCGATGAGCAAAAATAAATGCTGGAGATTAGTAGAAATTTTAGAAAGAGCCAAATAATATGATACAACAGGAAAGCAGACTGACAGTTGCTGACAACAGCGGTGCAAAAGAAGTGCTTTGCATCAAAGTACTGGGAGGTACCCGCAGAAGGTACGCTTCGGTAGGCGATAAAATTATTGTTACCGTTAAAGATGCCCTGCCTTCGGGAAATATCAAAAAAGGTACGGTTACCAAGGCTGTGGTGGTCAGAACCCATAAGGAAATCAGAAGACCCGACGGTTCATATATCCGTTTTGATGATAATGCCGTAGTGCTTCTGACAGCCACCGACGAACTCAGGGGAACCCGTATTTTCGGACCTGTAGCAAGGGAGTTAAGGGAAAAACAGTATATGAAAATTGTTTCACTGGCACCGGAAGTGCTTTAATATTTATAAAAAATGGCAGTAAAACTTCATATTAAGAAAGGCGACATGGTAAAAGTCATTGCCGGTGATTCCAAAGGACAGGAAGGCAAAGTACTCAGGATTATTGTCGAAAAAAATAAAGCCATTGTTGAAGGAATCAACATGGTGTCAAAACATACAAAGCCCAATGCCAAGAACAGCAAAGGCGGCATTGTAAAAAAAGAATCACCCGTTCATGTTTCCAACCTGATGGTGATTGATAATTCAGGCAAAGCCGTCCGCATTGGCAGAAAATCTGATAGTAAAGGAAATAAAGTACGTTATTCAAAAAAATCAGGGGAGGTAATTAAATAATGGATTACAGGCCGAGATTACGAACAAAATATGAAGCGGAAGTTATTCCTGCTTTAATGAAACAATTTCAGTTTAAAAACAAGATGCAGGTGCCCCGGCTCAGCAAAATTTGCCTGAACCAGGGACTGGGCGATGCCATCGCCGATAAAAAGCTGATGGATGTTGCTATTGTTGAAATGGCTCAGATATCCGGACAAAAACCGGTTATTACCAAATCAAAGAAAGACATCTCAAATTTTAAGCTCAGAAAAGGAATGCCCATAGGTATAAGGACAACACTGCGCGGAGATAAAATGTACGAATTCCTTGACAGGCTTGTTTCTGTTGCACTGCCCCGTATCAGGGATTTCAGAGGCATTAACGACAAAGGCTTCGATGGTAAGGGAAATTATTCTCTCGGTGTTACCGAACAGATTATTTTCCCTGAGATTAATATTGATAAAATTGCTAAGATTACTGGAATGGATATAACATTCGTAACCTCGGCTGCTAACGATAAAGAAGCGCTTGCATTGTTAAAAGAATTCGGCTTACCTTTTAAAAATCAGAAATAACATATACAACATATGGCAAAAGAATCAGTAAAAGCAAGAGAAGTAAAAAGAAAAAAGATGGTCGGTAAATATGCAGCTAAAAGAGCTGCAATGAAAGCAGCTGGCGATTATGCAGGACTACAGCGTATGCCTAAAAACGCTTCACCTGTACGTTTGCACAATCGCTGTAAACTTACCGGAAGACCTAAGGGTTACATGCGTCAGTTTGGTATCTCCCGTATCAATTTCAGGGAAATGGCTCTGGCAGGCCTTATTCCCGGCATTACGAAAGCCAGTTGGTAGTATAAACATAAAATAAAATAAAGAATGAATACCGATCCCATTGCAGATTATCTGACCAGAATAAGGAATGCCGTACTGGCAAACCACAGGATAGTTGAACTGCCTGCTTCAGGCATAAAAAAAGAAATGACAAAAATTCTTTTCGAAAAAGGTTATATCCTGAATTATAAATTCGAAGATGATACTGTGCCCGGAATTATTAAAATTGCATTGAAGTATCATCCGGTTACAAAAATTCCCGCTATCACAACACTTGAAAGGATAAGCAAACCCGGATTACGTAAATATACTGGTTCCGATAAACTGCCCCGCGTTATGAACGGCCTTGGAATAGCCATCATTTCCACTTCAAGAGGAATAATGACTGATAAAGAGGCGAAAAAACTGAAAGTTGGCGGCGAAGTATTATGTTTTATAAGTTAACACAGGGAGGGAAAAAATAATGTCACGAATTGGAAAATTACCTATTGCTTTGCCGAAGGGAGTTACTGTAAACATCTCCGATAAGAATATTGTTACCATAAAAGGACCCCTTGGCGAACTGAAACAAACAGTCGATCCGGGCATTTCTTTTGAAGTACAGGATGCTAACATTATCGTTAAAAGAAGCACAGAACAAAAAAGACATAAGGCTATGCACGGCCTCTACCGCTCACTGCTTTTTAATATGATAAAAGGAGTATCCGCAGGTTATACGATTACGCAGGAACTGGTAGGCGTTGGATATAAAGCTAGCAGTGTCGGACAGGTTCTTGAACTTACCCTTGGTTATTCTCATAATATTTTTCTTGAATTGCCTCCCGAAGTAAAGGTGAAAACAACAGCGGAAAGAGGGAAAAGCCCTACCATCATTCTTGACTCTATTGACAAGCAATTAATAGGACAGGTTGCGGCAAAGATACGTTCCTTAAGAAAACCCGAGCCGTATAAGGGCAAAGGCATTAAGTTTGCCAATGAAGTATTGCGCAGAAAAGCAGGTAAATCAGCCGCTACTACAAAGTAAATTATAAATATTAAAATTCCATAAGGATGACTATTACAAAAGAATTCAGAAGGAAAAGGATCAGGATGAGGATTCGCAAGGTGGTGAAAGGATCGCCAGAAACCCCTCGTCTTACTGTATTCAGAAGCAACAAGCAGATATATGCACAGCTTGTTGACGATATTGCAGGCAAAACTCTTGTTGCAGCATCCTCAAGAGTGAAGGATATAGCGGATAAAAAAATAACAAAAATTGAACAGGCGAAACTCGTTGGCAAACTCATTGCCGAACGTGCTATCGAAGCAGGGATCAATGATGTGGTTTTTGACAGAAGCGGTTATTTGTATCATGGTCGTATAAAATCTCTGGCCGATGCAGCCAGGGAAGGGGGACTTAAATTTTAACACATATGCCAAACGTAAACATTAAAAGAGTAAAATCGAGCGAAATCGAATTTAAAGATAAACTCGTCAGCATCCAGAGGGTTACAAAAGTTACCAAAGGGGGCCGCACTTTCAGCTTTTCAGCTATTGTTGTTGTGGGGAATGAACATGGAGTTGTAGGCTACGGACTGGGAAAAGCAAAGGAAGTAACCACTGCCATAGCTAAAGGAATTGATGATGCAAAGAAAAACCTCATCAAGGTTCCCGTATTCAACGGTACGGTTCCTCACGACCAGCTGGGAAAATACAGCGGAGCATTGGTTTATCTGAAACCGGCAGCACAGGGTACCGGAGTAATTGCAGGTGGCGCTATGCGCGCAGTGCTTGAAAGCGTTGGTGTAAGAGACGTGCTCGCAAAATCCAAAGGATCATCGAATCCTCACAGCGTGGTGAAAGCCACCATTGATGCACTGGTGAAAATGAAAGACCCATATACAGTTGCTCAGCTGAGAGGTGTAAGCCTTGATAAAGTATTTAACGGTTAACCACACCATTGATATCTCACTCATGAAAAAGATAAAAATAAAACAGGTGAAAAGCGCCATTGACCGTCCGGAAAGACAGAAAAGAACTTTGCGGGCACTTGGAATAAGAAAAATGAATCAGGTAGTAGAGCATGTTGCTACTCCACAGATAGAAGGAATGGTAAGAAAAATAAAACATCTTCTTACAGTAGAAGAGGTTCAGTAATATTTAAAAATATAACATTATGGATTTGTCAAATCTGAAACCTGCGGCAGGTTCCGTTAAAAGCAAAAAAAGACTAGGAAGAGGTCAGGGCTCCGGTGGCGGCGGTACTGCTACTAGAGGCAATAAAGGAGCGAAATCGCGCTCAGGTTATTCAAGCAAAGCAGGATTCGAGGGAGGCCAGATGCCTTTATACAGAAGGGTCCCGAAATTTGGTTTTAAAAACTTTAACCGCAGGGAATACAGGGGCATTAATATTGAAATGCTGCAAAAACTGGCCGATGAAAAAGGTATCAATTCATTCGATCCGGAAATATTATACAATTACGGCCTTTCACAAAAAAAGGATTTAATAAAAATTTTAGCCAAAGGGGAGTTGAAAACCAGGCTTGATGTGAAAGCCCATGCTTTCTCGGCAGCAGCTGTAATAGCTATTGAGGCGAACGGTGGTACTGTTACTAAAATATAAACTGAATGAAAAGATTAATTCAAACCATCAGGAATATCTATAAGATTGAGGATCTCAGGATAAGGATCATCAATACCCTGGGCTTTATTTTAATATACAGGCTTGGCGCTTATGTTGTGCTTCCAGGCATTGACCCTACCCAAC
Source organism: Bacteroidota bacterium (assembly GCA_043801235.1). Lineage (GTDB taxonomy): Bacteria > Bacteroidota > Bacteroidia > Bacteroidales > CG2-30-32-10 > DAOQAK01. Next base: position 5,253 of record JAZDMF010000054.1, read on the forward strand.
TCAGCGCCCTTGAATCGCAAACAGAAGATGGCCTTCTGGGTTTGCTCAACATGTTTTCAGGCGGAGCTTTTTCAAATGCATCCATTTTTGCCCTGGGAATCATGCCCTATATTTCTGCCTCTATTGTTGTGCAATTACTGGGAATGGCCATACCTTATTTCCAGAAACTGCAGAAAGAGGGTGAAAGCGGAAGGAAAAAAATGAACCAGATTACACGTTATCTTACTGTGATTATTACTGCAGGGCAAGCCCCGGCATACATGACGAATCTTCTTTCACAGTTGCCTAACCAGGCAGTGGCTCCTTTTGATCCGGGTATTTCATCACCCTCCATGTTTTTCTGGATTTCATCCATAGTTATACTTGTATCAGGAACCATGTTCGTAATGTGGCTTGGCGAACGTATTACAGATAAAGGTATTGGCAACGGTATTTCTATGATCATTATGGTTGGAATTATCGCCCGTCTTCCTTTCGCTTTATTTGCCGAATTTTTCTCACGCATGGAAGAACAGGGAGGAGGCCTGGTTGTATTCATTGTCGAACTGGTTGTTCTTGTAATGGTTATTCTTTTATGTATTCTTCTTGTTCAAGGAACGCGAAAGATACCGGTGCAGTTTGCCAAACGTATTGTTGGCAACAAACAATACGGCGGTGTTCGTCAGTATATTCCGTTGAAAGTGAATGCTGCCGGCGTAATGCCCATCATTTTCGCACAGGCAATTATGTTTCTACCCTTAACCCTGGCAGGTTTTTCCTCATCCGAAACATTGTCGGGTTTTGCGCGGGCATTTGCCGATTATAACGGCTTCTGGTACAATTTTACATTTGCAATTTTGATAGTTTTATTTACATATTTTTATACGGCCATTACAGTGAATCCTAATCAGATGGCTGAAGATATGAAGAAGAACGGAGGCTTCATTCCCGGCGTCAAACCCGGAAAACGAACAGCCGACTTTATTGATAATGTCATGTCGCGGATTACACTGCCCGGATCACTGTTTCTGGCACTCGTTGCAGTCATGCCTGCATTTATAAGGCTGGTGGGGGTGAACAGCCAGTTTGCACAGTTTTACGGGGGGACATCATTGCTGATTCTTGTGGGTGTTATACTCGACACATTACAGCAAATAGAAAGCCATCTTCTGATGAGGCATTACGACGGGCTCATGAAATCGGGCCGCATAAAAGGCCGCTCATCAATGAATATGGCCAGCTGATGAGGAATACCGGATGATCTATTATAAGACAGACGAAGAAATTGAAAAAATAAGAAAGAGTTCTTTACTTGTTGGAAAAGCCTTAGCAGAAGTTGCCGGAATAATCAGGCCGGGTGTGAAAACCGCCGAGCTAGATAAACTGGCGGAAGAGTTTATCAGGGACAATAACGCCCTTCCCGCTTTCAAGGGTTACAGGAATTTCCCTGCCACTTTATGCACATCGGTTAATGAGCAGGTGGTACATGGAATACCCGGAAACAGGGAACTGAATGACGGCGATATCGTATCCATTGATTGCGGTGTTCTGAAAAACGGATATTATGGCGATTCGGCCTATACATTTGTCGTGGGAGAAGTAAAACCTGAAGTTTTGCTGCTTCTGAAAGCCACAAAAGAATCGCTGTACAAGGGCATTGAAAATGCTGTGGAAGGAAAAAGACTGGGCGATATTAGTTTTGCAGTCCAAAGCCATGTGGAGAACCTGGGTTTCTCCGTTGTAAGGGATCTGGTGGGACATGGAATAGGAAAGAACCTGCATGAAAAACCCGAAGTTTTGAATTACGGGAAAAAAGGTACAGGAATAAAATTGAACGTAGGACTCGTAATAGCAATTGAACCCATGATTAATGAAGGCAGGTACCAGGTTGTGCAGGAATCCGACGGATGGACAGTCAGAACAGCCGACCGCATGGCTTCTGCTCATTTCGAACATACAGTGGCTGTACGAAAAAATAAGGCTGATATTCTTTCTTCATTTGATGAAATTGAAAAAGTAATTAATAAGTGATGTTACGCATGAGCTTATGCCCATGTTCATTGAGTTTTTGGATTTAAACAATAAATGCTAATTTGACATAAAAAAATAACGTATCTTATGAAAGCCTTACAATCTCTATAATGTATCGCTTTGACACCTCAAAACTAAAAATTCATCAAAAAGTAAAATCATGCTCAATCTATTGGTAATCAATGTTTAAGTTCTGCGTAACATCACTTAATAAGTTAAAAAGCGGGCAAGTTATAAGTTGACAAGTAAAAAAGAAATAAATTAATCAAAAATTTAAATAGTATAAACAGTAAATTATGGCCAAGCAATTATCAATCGAACAGGACGGAACGGTTGTAGAATCATTAGGCAACGCTATGTTTCGTGTTGAACTTGAAAACGGACACGTGATAATTGCCCATATTTCTGGAAAAATGAGGATGCATTACATCAAGATCCTTCCGGGCGATAGAGTGAAAATTGAAATGTCGCCCTACGATCTTACAAAAGGCAGAATCACCTTCAGGTATAAGTAATAAAAATTTTAATATTCTTAATGCAATGAAAGTAAAAGCATCCATAAAAAAAAGAACTCCTGAATGCAAAATAGTAAGGAGAAAAGGAAAATTGTACATCATTAACAAAAAAAACCCTAAGTATAAACAACGCCAGGGATAAAATGAAATGTCATTCATTGTCATTTATAGTCATTCATTGTAAACTGAAGAGAAAGTATTGCCACGAAATCACTGATGACAAATGACACGGAGTGAATGACAACCAAATGACAGCGAAGCGAAATGACAATATATTAAGAACAATAAAAAACAAACTAAAAATAAAACATGGCACGTATAGCAGGTATTGATTTACCCAAGAATAAAAGAGGAGAAATAGGCCTGACCTACATATATGGTATCAGCCGCAGTACTTCCGGGAAGATTTTGGCAGAAGCGGGAGTTGATGTAAACAAAAAAGTTCAGGACTGGACGGATGACGAACAAACAAAGATCCGTAACGTAATAACCGAAAAGTACAAAGTGGAAGGCTCGCTGCGTTCGGAAGTTCAGATGAATATCAAGCGTTTGATGGACATCGGATGCTACAGGGGAATACGCCACCGCACCGGTTTGCCTTTACGGGGGCAGCGCACCAAAAACAATTCGCGAACCCGCAAGGGAAAGAAGAAAACAGTTGCCAACAAAAAGAAAGCTGTAAACAAAGGTTAATCACTTAAAAAGGATATACGTAATCAAAATACAATATGGCAAAGACAGTAAAAACTACAAGAAAAAAAGTCGTTAAAGTTGACCCTTCCGGACAAGCGCACATTTTTGCTTCGTTCAATAATATCATTATCACCCTTACCAACAGCACAGGCCAGGTAATATCATGGTCTTCGGCAGGCAAGATGGGATTCAAAGGCTCGAAGAAAAATACTCCTTATGCTGCACAGATGGCCGCACAGGATTGTGCAAAAGTGGCATACGACCTTGGTTTAAGAAAAGTTAAAGTGTATGTAAAAGGACCCGGCGCAGGAAGAGAATCGGCTATAAGAACCATTCATACGGCAGGACTCGAAGTATCAGAAATAGTAGATATTACTCCTTTGCCGCATAATGGTTGCAGGCCACCGAAAAGAAGAAGAGTATAAAAAAAGTCATTCATGGTCATTAATAGTCATTCATGGAAAATTCAGTAAAAAAATGACACACTGCAAACGACAACTAATAACGCAAAGCGAAATGATAATAAATGACGCGAAGCAAATGACAATAAATGACAGCTAAGCAAATGACAATAGATGACACGAAGTAAATGACAAAGGAATATTAAAAAAGAATGTTGAAGAAATAATTTTAAGAATATGGCAAGATATACAGGCCCAAAAACAAGAATTGCAAGAAAATTCAAGGAACCTATTTTCGGTCCCGACAAATATTTTGAGAAGAAAAATTATCCTCCGGGCATGCATGGAGTTTCCAAACGTAAAAAGAAAACTTCAGAATACGGTATACAGCTTCAGGAAAAGCAAAAAGCAAAATATACTTATGGTATTCTTGAACGCCAGTTTGCAAATATCTTCTTAAAGGCTTCACATAAAAAAGGTATCACCGGTGAAATCCTATTACAGCTTATTGAAGCCAGGCTCGATAACGTGGTGTTCAGGCTGGGTATTGCACCTTCCCGTTGTTCGGCAAGGCAACTTATAACACACAGGCATATTACCGTAAACGGAAAAGTTACAAATGTTCCTTCCTATACATTGAAAGTGGGGGACATGGTTGCCGTACGTGAAAAATCAAAATCACTCGAAGTAATAACAAATTCACTGGCTTCCCGCAAAAGCCAGCATTCATGGCTGGAATGGGATGCAAATTTATTGTCAGGAAAAGTTGCCAGCTATCCTGAACGCGATCAGATTCCTGAAAATATTAAAGAACAACTGATCGTCGAATTATATTCCAAGTAATTAAACAAGAGTTAAACAACTAAAATAAATATATGGCAATTTTAGCTTTTCAGAAACCCGATAAGGTTATCATGCTTGAATCTGATGGATTCAAGTCCAAATTCGAATTCCGCCCCCTTGAACCCGGATACGGTATCACAGTAGGGAACGCTCTGCGACGCATACTGCTTTCTTCTCTCGAGGGATTCGCCATCACTTCCATAAAAGTGGAAAGCGTTGAACACGAATTTTCAACTCTTAAAGGAGTAGTGGAAGATGTTACTGAAATTATACTGAACCTGAAACAAATCCGTTTCAAGCGACAGATTGAATCAGTGAACAATGAAAAAGTAACTGTGAAAATAGCCGGACAGGACGTTTTTACAGCAGGCGATATCAATAAGTTTATGTCCAGTTTCCAGGTACTGAATCCCGAAGTGGTGATTTGCCATATGGAGCCCTCGGTACGCCTTACCATTGAATTATCGGTCGATAAAGGCCGTGGCTATGTTCCTGCCGAAGAGAATAAAGCCCTGAATGCCGCCTTTGGAACTATTTTTATCGACTCCATTTTCACACCTATAAAAAATGTAAAATTCAGTGTTGAAGATTACCGCGTGGAGCAGAAGACCGACTATGAAAAACTTATCATGGAAGTAACAACGGATGGTTCCATCAATCCTAAAGATGCCCTAAAAGAGGCTGCCAAAATTCTCATTCATCATTTTATGCTTTTCTCCGATGAAAAAATTACTCTTGATACCGAAGAAAAAGCATCGAGCGAAGAATTTGATGAAACATCGCTTCATATGCGCCAGCTCCTGAAAACAAAACTGGTGGATATGGATCTTTCTGTAAGGGCTCTCAACTGCCTGAAAGCGGCCGATGTGGAAACTTTAGCCGATCTTGTTCAGTTCAATAAAAACGACCTGTTGAAATTCAGAAATTTTGGTAAAAAATCGCTGGCCGAACTCGAAGAACTTGTAAAATCGAAAACCCTTCATTTCGGAATGAACCTGACAAAATATAAATTAGATAAAGAATAATTCAGTTTAATGTTCAAAGTTTAAAGTTCAATGTTAATTAAAAAGAAATTTATTGAAACTGGAAACTTATAGAAACTTATTGTAGACGACTAATGAATATTAACTATTGACTTAATGACAGCGTAGCTGAATGACTAAGAATGACACCGAAGGCAAATGACTAAGAATGACAGCGAAGCGAAATGACAGCATAGCGAAAAGAAAAACTGAGTATAAAGAAATAGTAAAATGAGACACGGAAAAAAAATAAATCATTTAAGCAGGACAAGTGCGCACAGGCAGGCTATGCTTGCTAATATGGCATCTTCGCTAATCAAGAGCAAACGTATAAATACAACCCTTACCAAAGCCAAAGCGCTTCGTACTTATATCGAACCTCTTATCACACGCTCTAAAGAAGATTCAACTCACAGCCGCAGGGTGGTATTCAGCTATCTGCAGGACAAGGAAGCGGTTACCGAACTCTTCCGCGAAGTGGCTACCAAAGTGGCACAGCGTCCCGGGGGATACACACGCATACTGAAAACCGATATGCGTTATGGCGACAATGCCCAGATGTGTATGATGGAACTGGTTGATTATAATGAAAACCTGATGGTTGAAAAACAGGAAAAGAAAGCCAAAACCACACGCCGCGGCCGTGCAGGTTCCAAGAAAATCACCGCCCAAAAAACTGCTGAAACAGAAACAGTAGTCAGAACTCATAAAAAGGAAACAGCTAAAAAAGAAGCCGGAGAAGCAGTGGAGAAAACCGATGTAGTTGCGGATAATGTAAAAACTGATAAAACTCCAGCGGAAGATAATAAAGAAAAAGAAAAAATCCGCTGATTTGTCTTTGAATTTCAGCGGATTACATTTTTCAAGGTCTGTTACTGGCGGAGAGAGAGGGATTCGAACCCCCGGAACCTTTCAGTTCAACGGTTTTCAAGACCGCCGCAATCGACCACTCTGCCATCTCTCCGCGGCAAAAATACAATTTTTTTATTTAAACAAATTACTGTTTGCTGTTCTGGAAAAATATTACCTCAAACTTTTTTATTCTTACCGTTAACTTGAATTTTCATTCCGTAAACTTTTTATGGGTTGTAAAACCAACCGATATAAAATAATATTGTATCAAAATTGCATTCCCATGAAACCCGGACAAGAAAACATGGATATGACTTTAAAAATAAACAAGAAGGTTAAAAAAGAAAAATTGAATTTATTTATGATTTTCTGGCTCTTGTTTATGAAAAGAAGGCCAGTATCAAAGGTATGATTAAAAAAAAAGTTGAATTAAATTCATTATCTTTGTACTAAATCAAGCATTATGAAAAAGATTTACATTTCACTTGTCCTGGTTCTATTTGCATTACAAATCAATGCTAAAAACCTGCAGGCATATTTGTCGTATGCCACATTTTATTCCCCTTCTGATGGCCCTTACATTGAAACCTATCTTTCCGTTGTAGGCAAAACAGTTGAGTTTATTATAAATGCTAATGGAAAGTTTCAGGCAACCGTCCAGATCATGATGGTCTTTAAGAAAGATGATATAATCAAAGATTTCAAAAAGATTGATTTGATGAGTCCTGAAATTGATGACACCAGTTCCATCGATTTCACTTTTATGGATCAACAGCGTTTTCCCCTTCCCGATGGCGATTACGATGTGGAGATACAGATATTAGATAAAAACGCGACCAATCCCAAGGCTTATTCTACTACTGAATCGCTTGAAATAAATTTCCCCATGGATACGGTTTGTATTTCAGGAATTCAGCTTATTGAATCATATAAGGAAACGAGCGATACTAAAAGTATTCTTTCTAAAAACGGATACGACCTGGTTCCGTTCACAATAAATTATTATCCGGGTTCTATAAAAAGCCTCACCTTTTATGCAGAAGTTTATAATTCGGATACCATTTTTAAAGTTGACGAAAAATTCCTGGTTTATTATTATATCGAAGCATACGAAACAGGAAAAACCCTTAATGATTATTACAAGTTTAAAAAGGAAACTCCCAAAAAAGTTATAGTGGTTTTCAGCGAATTTGATATTTCCAACCTTCCTTCAGGAAACTACAATCTTGTTGTTGACGTAAGGAATAAGGAAAATAAAAGCTTAGCATTCAATAAAATGTTCTTTCAACGTAATAATCCCGATGCCCAGTTCAATCTGCTGGATATTGCCGCCATTGATATAACAAATACTTTTGTTGATAAAATAAGCCACATTGATACGCTGAAAGATTTTATTAAATCAACGTATCCTGTTTCCACTCAGATTGAAAAACTTTTTGCAGAATCCAACCTGAAAAAATCGGATCTGAAAACGCTGCAGCAATATTTCCTGAATTTCTGGATTAACAGGAATGCTGCTGACCCTCAGAAAGCCTGGGCGGAATATTATATTGAAGTAAAAAAAGTGAATAAGGAATACGGAACACTGATTAAAAAAGGATATGAAACAGAACGCGGACGTGTTTACCTGCAATACGGGCCACCGAACAGCGTCACCGAAAGTGTTTCCGACCCCAGCTCATATCCTTATGAAATATGGCTATACTACGCTCTGGCAAACCAGAAAAACAGGAAGTTTGTTTTTTACCTGCCTGGCCTTGTAACCAATGATTATGAGCTTATGCATTCCAATGCTTTCGGGGAGGTTTACGACCCCTCATGGCAAATGAAGCTTGTAAAACGCAATACTACTACCAACAATCCCGACCAGACAAAGGACAAGGATTACTGGGGCGGACATTCCGATGACTATTACAAATCACCCCATTAATCATCATATCATTTGTATGACAGGCTTTCGTTATGAAAGCCTTTTTTGTATATGCTGTAATTATTGTGAAGAAAAATAGTGCAGCTATTTTCGTGTGTTTTCGAAAGCCAGGACAAAATCACGTATTTTCTTATTGTGTTTTGAAATTTTTTCAACATTCTTCTTCTCAGCCAGGTAATACGCATAACGGGCGCCGCCCGTATAAAACATCTGAAAGATGCTTAAACCTATGGTAAATCCGGAAACATAGAAGCCGTTTTTTATGCTCAGGTATGTGAATGCTGCGGAACTTCCCTGAAATATAATACTTGTCATTCCTCTGAAGATGTGTCCCGACATCATCTGTCCGCTGCCGGGAATAAAATATGAAATAATTTTTGCAGTTTTCTGATTCAGCAGATTGGGTCTTTTAAGCATTGCATTTAATCCGGATGAATCCATGATTATATCATTCACTGACAAGTACAGGCGGAATAGTGAATCGGCTTCATCCCAGTTCTGCAATTCATTTTCCGTCAGTATTTCAAGGAAAAGGCATTTGGCGGGTAACACAGTATCTTTTGTGTAATGGTGAATCTCGAACAGAAATACCTGGGCATCATAATAATTCCCGCCAAGGAAGGAATTCAGCGCTTTCTCATATCGTATTAAAAACTGAAGGGAGTCGGAAAGATCGTTCAGGTCAATTCTGTTCAGGGTAGAAGTTGCTTTATCGAATTGTAAAAGGTTTTTATAACAATAAGATTTTTTCAGAAGGGCATCAGATTTCTCCGGTAAATTATCAGATATAAAATATATTCGTTCATATTCCAATGCGGCAAGAGGATAATTTCCCGCATTGAAAATGCTGTCGGCATATGCAGTACTGAAAGGTATTTCAGTTTTTCCCTGAAATCCTTTGAAAAGGAATACGCATATGAAACAGTATCTGATTATTGATCTCATCATGTATCTCTGTTCTGTTTACTGAAACACTTAGAACGCTGCCCCATATATTGCCTATGTAAAAAACCGAAAACAAACCTGCGGAAAGGATGAAACGCGCACTTTTAACTCCTGTTTTCCTGTATGCTTCATAAGCCTGAACGCCAAGAAGGGTGACAGGCAGGAAACTTGATAAACCCTGTTTGGTTTTTCCTGCATAAATTTTTCCAAGTCCCGGAATTACAGCCGACATACAGCCGGCGAGAAGGCCAGATTTATGCATCTTCTTCATTAATATTATGTCATGTTCGATTAAGATTAATTTTGATTCTTCAACCGCGAAATTCTTGTCGGAGTATGTGAATGTGTTTTTAAGTGACGAGCATCCGGAGGTATCGCGGGCCAGGAGTTTTGCTCCATACTGTTCGAAATTCAGAAATTCATTGTAGAATTTTTCTGAAGATGCAAGAGAAGAAAAAGAAATTTTGCTCTCATCATAACAGTGATCTTCGGCCAGACAAAAAGAAGAATAAAAAGCTGCTTCTTTGTGTAAGGCAGAATTGCCGCTAACTTTGCTGAAATATACAGAAGCTGTATCAAAAATTTCAGACGCAAAATAAACCTTACCTGCAAAGTAATACAGCGAATCCTTCTGGTTATTTGTAAGAGAGGGATCATTTAAATAATAATTGACAAAAGTTTTACAGTCATAATAAAAGTTATTCTTTATAAGGTAGTCGGAAAACACCATCTGTTCGTGAAATGATAAATTATTCTGTGCACCCACCCATGTTGAGGAAAAAAATATAACGGATAAAATTATGATTCGGTATATTTTCATTTTTTCCTGATATG
>JAZDMF010000060.1:0-12022 GCA_043801235.1 Bacteroidota bacterium
ACAGTTGCAGCCAGCGTAAGCATAGCTGCAAGTCCATCCGGTGCAATATGTACAGGCACAAGTGTTACATTCACTGCAACCCCTGCCAATGGTGGCACTCCCACATATCAGTGGCAACTGAACGGATCCAGTATCTCCGGGGCTACGAACTCCTTATACACATCTTCCACGCTTGCTAACGGTGATGCTGTTACATGCATCATGATTTCCAGTATTGCATGCGCAACTGGTTCACCTGCTACATCAAATACTGTTGTTGCCGATGTCAATCCATTGCCTCCTGCACCGGTAATTTCTCAAAACGGGGATACTCTTTTTTCAAATTCTTCAACTGGAAATCAATGGTATTATCATGATCTTTCCGGTTATACGTTGATAAATGGTGCCACTTCAGAAGAATATATACCCTTTGTATCGGGTGATTATTTTGTGATTGTAACTGACGCTAACGGCTGTTCTTCTGATTCCTCAAATGTGATTACTGTCGTTATCACCGGCATATCAGAAATTGCAAACTATTCTTTTGAAATTATTCCAAATCCGAACAAAGGTGAATTTGAAATTATTTTTACTTATTTTAGTGAAAACATACAAATTCAGATTTTTAATGAAATAGGTGATTTAATACTTGACAAAGAATACGGAAATACCATTTCAGTGCCCATAAAAATAATTTCTTCATCCTATGGTTTATATTTCATTAAAATTACTGACAATAAAAGCACTTATTATAAAAGAATGATAATTATATAGCATCCGGAACATTAATACGGCAGGAGGCGCAGAGGGTACTGCGCCTCTTTTCTGTATAATTTTTATAAGGAAATGTTTGACATCATTGAATCATATAATACAACTCTTTTAACAAAAATTTGTACTTTTAGAAAAATATACCTTTATGAAATCTGCTTTTCTTTCAGTATGCTTTTTTCTGTCATTTTTTGTTTCTGGTATAGCTCAGGAAATTTCAAACCCATATACCGACAGTATTTTTACAGGGAAAAAAGAAATTTATTTTAAGTTTCATATTGTTTCCAGACAGGAAATAAATGCTGTAACCCGCATCATTTCTATTGATAAAGTAACATCAGAAAATGATGTTTATGCCTATGCCGGTAAAAAAGAATTTATCCGTTTTCTCCTGACCGGATATGAATATGAAATACTGAAGCATCCCGGAGATTTGATAATAAATCCCCTGATGTTTGACATTGCTGACATAAAGCAGATCAATGCATGGGATGCATATCCCACATATTCAGCATATGAGGCCATGATGTACCAGTTTGCCGCTGATTATCCCTCCCTGTGCGAAATATATAATATTAAAACCCTTGCCAGCGGAAGAAAACTGCTTGTGGCAAAATTATCTCACAATATCTCCTCACATGAAAATGAACCGCAGTTTTTATATACATCAACTATGCATGGTAATGAAACTTCAGGATACATACATATGCTTCATTTGATAGATACGCTCCTTAACGGATACGGAAGCAATACCCGCATTACTTATATTCTGGACAACACAGAACTTTGGATCAATCCTTTGGCTAATCCGGATGGAACATATGATGCATCGGGGGGAAGCAGCATTGCAGGGGCAACCCGAGGCAATATCAATGGAATTGACCTGAACAGAAATTATCCCGATCCTGTGGGAGGCCAGCATCCCGATGGTGAAGTTTGGCAGGCTGAAACCGAGGCTTTCATGGATTTTGCCGATACCATGAATTTTGTAATGTCAGCTAATTTTCATGAAGGCGCTGAAGTGTGCAATTATCCGTGGGACTGCAAAGCTGATCTTACTGCCGATGATAACTGGTGGCAGTATGTTTCCCATGAGTTTGCCGATACTGCGCAGACATTCGGACCCTCCGGTTTTTTTACTGATGTTGACCCCAGCGGTATTATTAACGGTTATGCCTGGTACCAGATCCTGGGTGGAAGACAGGACTATATGAATTACTTCCAGCATTGCAGGGAAGAATGCATTGAAATATCATCTTCTCAAAGTCCTGACGGTTCGCAACTGGTTGATCTGTGGGAAGGCTGCCGAAGATCCTTACTTAATTATATTGAGCAATCCCTAAACGGAATTCGCGGTGTTATTACCGATTCATGTACGGGGCAGGGGATATGCGCTAAAGTTTTTATCACTGGCCATGATTTTGACAGCTCTCATGTTTATTCTGCACTTCCTGTTGGTAATTACCACAGGCCTATTTATACCGGTACTTATAACCTTACATTTTCTGCACCGGGATATCAAAGCAAAACGTATAATAATATCACTGTTACGAATGGAAATACAGTTATTCAAAATGTCGTTCTGAAACCGCTTGCTCCTGTTGCTGCATTCATTGCTAATATCACTTCAGCATGCAGTGATACCATACAATTCAGCGACCTTTCGGGAGGAGTAAATACATGGCTATGGGATTTCGGCGACGGAACGACTTCAACACTTCAGAATCCTTCACATTTTTATGCATCATCGGGCATATATACGGTTTCACTTACTGTGAGCAATTGCGCCGGATCAGATGTGACAGTTAACACCGGTTATATTTCAATAACCAAACCTGATGATCCCATAGTTACTCCGGGTTATAATTGCGGACCTGCATCGCTTACCCTTTCTGCAACAGGTTCCGGCACGCTCAACTGGTATGATGCCGAAACAGGCGGAAATCTAGTATACACGGGTACGACATTCACAACACCGTTTCTTACCGGTACAACAACATATTTTGTTCAGGCTGTAAATCAAGCCGCCCCGCAATCGGCCGGAAAGCCTGATGATGCTGGTAGCGGAGGGTATCTTGCAAATCCGGACCAATATCTCATTTTTGACAGTTATGTTCCTTTTATATTAATTTCCGTAAATGTTTATCCCGGGTCTGCTGGAAGCAGAACTATTGAGCTACGCAATAATTCAGGTACTGTCCTGAATTCTGCAACCATTAATATTACAGGAACAACTATGCAGACATTATCCTTAAATTTCCCTGTTCCTGCCGGAAGCGATCTGCAGTTAGGTTTACAAAATGGTACCTCGGCTGATTTATACAGGAATAATGGCGGAGTAACTTATCCATACACAACAGCTGGAGTGTTATCGGTAACCGGTAGCAGTGCGGGTTCGCAATATTATTATTATTTTTATGGCTGGCAGGTACAGGAAGAAGGTTGTGCAAGCGACATGATACCCGTTATTGCTGCAATTGACACTTTAATGCCGGTTGCTTCATTTTCTTATTCGTTGAATGGCAGCACCTGTGATTTTACAAACACTACTCAAAACGGTGCAACCTACAACTGGGATTTTGGCGATGGAAACAGCAGTACAGATGAAAATCCATCTCACACTTATACAGCAAACGGAACGTACGATGTGCAGCTTATCGTAATAAACGGATGCGGATCGGATACAATTATTCAGCAGGTAAATATTACAAATGTGGGAATTGATGCAATGGAATCGGATCCCGGATTTTCAGTATTTCCAAATCCTTCGGATGGTTCGTTGAATATCTTTATGAATTCAGCAGAAATTAAAAAAATAGTGATTACTGATCTGACAGGAAATATTATTTATGAATCTGCGCTTAATACCTTTCATAAAAAAAGTATTCATCATATTGATATGACTATGTTTTCAAAAGGAATATATATATTGAATCTGGAAACCTGGGAAAAGAATTTTTATTCAAAAATTATCTTGCAGTAAAAATTCACATTACATCTGTATATAATAAAAAAGGACTTCAGTTATTTTTTAAAAAATTTCTATTTTTTTTCCATTGAGCGATCAATTATTTCAATAATAAATGATGAAAACAGAGAGTTTTGAATCCGGGTGTTTTTTTTAATAATATATTCCGGTAATACATTTGTTCTTAGTTATTTAATGAATCCCTCGTCGTTTTATAATAAATACCTTATTATTGCGTTTTGTAGTTCAGGTTAAATTTTTACCTTTGCACGATGTTTTTGAAAAAAATCATTTTCACGATAATTTTTATTACTTCTCTGTCATCCTGCGGTAATTTTCACAGGATAATGAAAAGTACTGACCTTTCCGAACAGTACGCAGCAGCAGAAAAGTATTATCTTAAAGGTGATTATTTCCATGCACAGCAGCTATACGATATATTGATAACCTATTACAGGGGGCTTCCGGAAGCTGAAAAAATCTATTTCTACTATTCATACTGTTATTACGGTATGGGTGATAATGTAACTGCGGCATATTATTTTAAAACATTTGCCACCACTTATCCCACAAGCAAATACGCACGCGAATGCCAGTTTATGAGCGCGTACTGCACGTATCTTGATTCACCTGAATATTCCCTTGACCAGACCAATACCCTGAGCGCCATTAAGGAATTGCAGCTATTTGTTAACATGTTTCCTGCAAGCGATACTGTAAAATTATGCAATACTCTGATTGACGAACTCCGGTTTAAACTTGAGACCAAGGAATTCGAAACGTCAAAACTGTATTACAGGCTTGAAGAATACAAGTCGTCTGTTGTATCTTTCAGAAACACTCTGAAAGATTACCCTTCGACCTCATACAAGGAAGAAATTCTTTATTATATTGTGAAGGCCAATTATGAATATGCAAGCAACAGCATCGCATCGAAGAAGGCTGCACGTTTCCAGGACACGATGGATGCATATGATGAATTTATAACTGCTTTCCCGCAATCAAAATACCTGAAAGAAGCTGAAACCATCAATAAAAACGCTTTGAAAGAACTTACTAAAGTAAAAGGAAATAAAACATCATAACCATGGACTATAAAAAAGTCAAAACCGAAACCACTACAGTTACACGCGAAGTCACTGATTTTGTAATACCCACAGGTAATATTTATGAAACCGTTGTGGTTCTTGCAAAACGCTCAAACCAGATTAGCCTTGAAATAAAAGAAGAACTCAACGGCAAGTTGCTGGAATTTGCATCGGCATCAGATAACCTTGAGGAAGTTTTTGAAAACAGGGAGCAGATTGAAATTGCAAAATATTATGAGCACCTGCCGAAACCCACTCTAATAGCTATACACGAATTCATGAACGGGCAAATTTATTTCAGGAATCCCAGCCACGACAGCTAGTTTAAAGCATTGGTAAAATGCTTAAAGGTAAAAAAATAATTATTGGAATATCGGGGGGGATTGCCGCCTATAAAACCCCTTTCCTTATCAGGCTCTTTAAAAAAGCCGGTGCCGAAGTCAGAGTGGTTGTTACAAAAAATGCCCTTGAATTTGTTACTAAAGCCACACTTGAAACACTCTCGCAAAATAAAGTTTATTGCGATGTTTTCAGCAATGACAATGATTATACTACCGAGCATGTTTCATTGACCGACTGGGGTGATTTATTCATTATTGCACCTGCTACTGCGAATATCATTGGTAAATTTGCCCATGGTATTGCTGATGATGCCCTTTCCACATCATTGCTGGCATTTAACAAACCCGTGTTTTTTGCACCTTCCATGAACGATAAAATGTTCAGCAATTTTGCCGTTCAGCAGAATATTGTATTTCTGAAAAAAAATAATATCAGAATCATTGAACCTGCTGAAGGTTTTCTGGCTTGCGGCACAGAAGGCAAGGGCAGAATGGAAGAACCTGAAACTATTTTTTTTTTCGGTTCAGAACTTTCTGAAAAAAAAAGAACCGCTTGCGGGTAAAAAAGCCCTTGTTACAGCTGGCCCCACCTATGAAGCTGTTGATCCCGCCAGGTTTATCGGAAATTTTTCATCAGGATTAATGGGATATTCCGTTGCCGAAGAACTCGCAAAAAAAGGTGCCGAAGTTACTCTTGTTTCCGGTCCGTCAAAGTTATCGCTGACCTATCCGGATATAAAAAAAACCGATGTCGTTTCCGCAGAAGAAATGTACAATGCAGTTATGAAAGTTTATGAACATGCCGACATTATTATTATGGCTGCGGCAGTTGCCGATTTCACTCCTGTACATTCAGCAAAAACAAAAATAAAAAAATCGGATACTTTTACTGCCATTCAGCTTAAACCCACCAAAGATATACTTGCAACGGTCGGGAAAAATAAACGCAGAAACCAGATACTTGTTGGCTTTGCTCTTGAAACTGATAATGAAATTAAAAATGCCGCAAGAAAACTGAATACTAAAAACCTTGATTTCATCGTTCTTAATACTTTGAAAGATAAAGGTGCCGGTTTTGGAACAGCAACAAATAAAATTACCATAATTGACCGGAACAATAAAATAACTAAATTTGACCTGAAACCAAAAACCGATGTTGCAAAGGATATAGTCAATAAAATTATTCAACTAATAAAAAAATAATATGTTTTTCAGAACAGCCCTATTTTCAATTCTTATATTCGTTTTTTCACTGTATTTGAATGCACAGGAACTGAACTGCATTGTAACGGTTGCCACACCCCAGATACAAAGCTCCGATAAAAAGATTTACGAAACAATGCAGGCCGCTATTTATGAATTTATGAACTCAAAAAAGTGGACAAATTATACATATACTGCTGAAGAAAAAATTGAATGCACTATACTTATCACCATTGCTGAAAGAAGTGCCGATGTTTTCAAAGGCACTATTCAGGTTCAGTCGAGAAGGCCTATTTATAAAAGCTCTTACAATTCCGTATTGCTGAATTTAATTGACAAGGATTTTCAGTTCAATTACGTGGAATATCAAAACCTTGATTTTAATGAAAATTCTTTTACATCAAATCTTACTTCTGTTTTGGGTTATTATGCTTACATTATTATAGGTTTTGATTTTGATTCGTACCAGTTGAAAGGCGGAACAACATTTTTTGAAAAAGCCCAGACTGTCGTGACAAATGCGCAGAATGCGGCGGAAGCAGGGTGGAAGGCTTTTGAAAGCTCGTCTCAGAAAAACCGTTACTGGCTTGTTGAAAATCTTTTGAATAATATTTATTCCCCCATCAGGGAATGCAACTACAGCTATCACCGCAAAGGGCTGGATATGCTTATTGACAATGCCGCAACTGCCAAAACTTCAATAACTGCAAGCTTTGAACTGCTGAAAAAAGTGCATGAAGAAAAACCCAGCTCGTACCTGATGACGGTTTTTTTTATAGCAAAAGTAGATGAAATTGTGAATATTTATTCAAGCGCCAGCGTTACCGATAAAACCAAAGTGGCCACTATCTGCAAAACCATCGATCCTTCCAATTCCACAAAGTACAATCAGATTACAAAGTAATGCGAAAACAATATTTGCATAAATTTTGAACTGATAATTATCGGTCAGGGAAGTTCTTTTCAATGCAAATTAATTTCGATGAAACATTTTATTTGCAGGTAAAAAGATTATATTTGTTTATCTGTTTAAGTATTTCTTTAAAGAAGAAATATTAACAATATGGATATTGGAATCAGGAATTATTTGAAAACGAAAATATACAAACAATAATAACGGTGCAGTGTTAGCACTAAAAAAATAAAGGAAAGAAATATGAAAAAAACATTTACCCTGATCATTGCATTGCTGGCCATCAGTTATGTGCGTGCACAAACCAGTTACTACGTGGATGGTGCAAACGGAAACGACAGTTATACGGGAACCTCTCTGGGTCAGGCATGGCAAACAATCCAAAACGCTTTTGACTATGCCACACCTGGAAGCACTGTTTACATCAGGGGAGGGACCTATTATGAAAATGTATATGGTAATGTTAGCGGAACGGCCGGGAATCCTATCACTTTCAGGAATTACCAGGATGAAGTTGTTATTCTTGACGGAACCGGTACTGCATTAAACGATATGTTATACATAGAAGACCAGAGCAATCTTATTATTGAAAATATCACCGTTCAAAATAAAGTGGTGAACTACGCAACAGGTGTCACCATTTCCTGCACTGCGAGCGCTTCAGTATCGGATATCACATTGCATAACCTTAAAATTTCTGGCATTAACTGGACATCCAACGGAAGCGCAATCCCTACATCAAATGATAATTCCAACCCTCTTTTGATCATCGGGGCAGGCACTAACCAGGCGAATGCCATCACAAATGTCGTTATAGACAGCTGCGAGGTTTATAGTAATATTACGGGTTTCAGCGAATCCCTCTCCCTTGATGGAAACGTGGACAGCTTCGTGGTTTCAAACAATCGGGTGCATGACAATAAAAATATCGGCATTGACATGGCCGGAAATTACCAGGTGAGCTCAAATGCCGCAGTGGATCAGGCAAGGAACGGATACTGTGTTAACAACACCTGCTATAACAATGTTTCAAACTATGCTACAAGCGGCGGAATTTATGTGGACGGAGGGAAAAATATCATCATCGAGCGGAACACTTCATACGGAAACGGATGGGGGATTGAGATCGGATCTGAAGAAAATGGAAGTACTTCCGGTATCATTGTGCGCGACAATGTGATCTATAATAACAAACAGGCAGGTCTTGCGATTGGTGGATATAATACAGCAACAACAGGGCAGGTGCTGAACAGTTTCGTGTTGAACAATACTTTTCTTAAAGATGATTACTCAAACAGCGGTACCGGGGAAATTTACATGACAAAAATGGCTAATTGCAAAATCCAGAATAATGTATTTTATACAAATGCTCAGAACATTCTCATCACAAGAGATAATATTACGCCTTTCAGCGGCAATTCTATCAATTACAATTGCTGGTATACCCCAAACAACAACAGTAACAGCATTACAGTTGCATGGGCCGGGTCTTCTTACTCAACATTTTCAAACTATGTTGCACAGACTGGAATGGATGCAAATTCCGTTTATGCCGATCCCCAGATTGCCAGCAACAGCACCTCTTCTCCTGATTTTCACCTTTTGGGAGGCAGTGCATGTATTGATGCAGGTGATCCTACGTTTATTGCAGGAAGCAATGAAACGGACTATTACGGAGGAACCAGAGTCATAAATTCCATCGTCGATATAGGAGCGCAGGAATATTATACAACAACGGTTGTAGATGAAGGTAAAAGTGAATTTGCAATTTCTGTTTATCCAAATCCTTTCTCTGCGGAAACTACCATTTCCATTAATACAGGGCTGAGCAATGCAACATTACAAGTATACGATCTCACTGGAAAAGTAATGATTGCAAAGGAAAATATTTCAGGTCAGCAGTTTATGATATACCGGGGAAATTTATCCACGGGAATTTATTTTTATATGATTTCACAGGAAAATAAAGTTGTTGTGACTGGAAAGTTACTTGTAAATTAAGATAGTTCAGACATTCGATCACGTATGCATTTTTTTCTATTTTTGCATCCGGATGAAAATGCAAAAGATGTTGCATAAATATATTTGACATTGAGCATCTGACCTCTGACATTTAACGTGCTATAAATGCTTTCACATCTCTCCATTAGTAATTACGCCCTTATCGAAAAGCTTGAGATCAGCTTCTCTGAAGGCTTATCGATAATTACAGGGGAAACAGGCGCCGGAAAATCTATATTACTAGGTGCATTATCGCTGGTCCTTGGCCAAAGAGCCGACACACAGGTGTTGTACGATAAATCAAAAAAGTGTTTTGTCGAGGCGACATTCAGAATTAAAGGTTACGGACTACAGGTTTTCTTTGAAGCCCATGAACTTGATTATGATGACAATGTTATCCTGCGCCGCGAAGTAAATCCGAACGGCAAATCACGCGCATTCATTAACGATACACCTGTAACCCTTGACCTGATGAAGGAATTGGGCAACATCCTTGTTGACGTGCATTCGCAACACAAGACCCTTATGCTGCAGGATTCGCATTTCCAGCTTTCTTTTATTGATTCTTATGCTCAGCATCAATCCCTGCTTGATAATTTCAGTAAGGAATTTCAGCAAAACAAAAAACTGAAATCGGAACTGGGTGCCCTTGTTGAAACTGAAAAAAAAGCTTTATCTGACAAGGATTATATTCAGTTTCAGTATGATGAGATTAATGCTGCCAATCTTATAAACGGAGAACAGAAAGAGCTTGAATCAGAACTGGGACTTTTAAATCATGCGGAAGAAATAAAACTGAATCTAGGAAAAGCTATAACAGCGCTTTCTGAAGGTGAAAGCAATTTATGCTCCGGACTTTCAGATGCATTGTTGATATTAAATAAAACATCTGCAATTTATCCTGAATTGTCGGATGTTGTAAAAAGACTTGAAAGCTGCAATATTGAACTGAAGGATATTTCAGGTGAAGTAGAAATCCTGTCGCAGAAAATAAATTACAATCCCGGCAGAATAGGTGAAATCACGGAAAGGCTTGATCTGATATACCATCTGCAACAAAAGCACAGGGTGGGCACAATAGAAGAGCTTCTGACCATGAAGGATTTTTATTCTGAAAAGCTGGAAGTCATCACATCCCTCGACCAGCATATCGCACAACTGAGGGAAAAAATTACTTCATCCGAAAAATCTCTTAGTCAACTCTCCGGAAAAATTACCAATGGCCGCAAAAAGACTATTCCCTGTATTGAAAAAGGCATCACCGATATTGTTCATACACTTGCCATTCCTGATGCTACTTTCAGCATTGAATCTAAAGAATTGCCCGAATACAATTCATTAGGTAAGGATAAAGTTACATTCATGTTCAACGCGAATAAAGGCAGGGAAAGGAAAGAATTGTCAAAAACTGCTTCAGGCGGTGAACTTTCACGGCTGATGCTTGCAGTAAAATCGCTTATCTCGGAAAGGAAACTGCTGCCTACAATTATTTTTGATGAAATCGACCAGGGAGTTTCGGGCGAAACAGCTGATAAAGTGGGAAATATCCTGAAAAAAATGTCTGCAACCATGCAGGTGGTAACCATTACTCATCTTCCGCAGATAGCATGTAAAGGGACATCCCACTTCCTTGTCTATAAAGAATCGGATCAGAAATCCGCTTTCACTAAAATAAAACTCCTGGATACTAAAGAAAGAATTATTGAAATAGCAAAAATGCTTAGCGGCGATGAACTGACAAAGGCTGCCGTTGATAATGCAAAAGCGCTGCTGAAAAATTAATTTTCTTTTGCTGATTTTATTGTTTACTCACAAGTGAGTGTGAATAAAAAAAATACTCCGACAAAATCCCCGTTAATAAAATCATTTATTTTTACATATCCGGTTTTATTAAAAATAATGGGTTTTTGCAAAAAATATATTTTTGTTTTCTTCATACTTATCAATGCATGTATGATTAACGCGCAGGATATATTTATTTGCGATACTGCCGGCATTGTTCAAAAGCATGATTCCGTCATCAGGTTCAGCTGTAATTATTATTACAATTTTTTAAAACAAACAAAGGATTCTGTTATTTCCGAAAATTCTGTTTCACTTACTCCAGTTACTTTCGAAGTTTCAGTGAAAAATTTCAAATTTAACGGTCCCATAAAGTTTTTTCATAACGATTCGAATATGGTTTTACAGGGTTTCATGAAGAACGGACTGGCCGACAGCACTTTTATTTCCTACCATATATCGCTTGAAAATTACAAAAGAGAATCCATGAAATCATTTTTCCGAAACGGATTGAAGGAAGGAGAGGAGACGGAATACAATGCCAAGGGCGTCATTATTTACCTCCGGCATTATAAAGAAGGACTGCTGGAAGGAGAATATAAACATTTCAACGATTATGGAAACCTTGTAACCAGCGGTATTTATAAGAAAGGGAAAAAAGAAGAAATCTGGATTGAAAATTTTATCAAAGAATATTATTCCGTTTTTTCAAAATATAAAAAAGATGAGCTGATTGATTATCAATGGCAGGCGTACTATAAGGATGGGAAAGTCTTTTTTGAAGGAAAATATGATAAGGATGGCAGAAAGCAGGGAATTTTTAAAACATACGACACAGAAGGGATTCTGAAAAGCACGGAATCCTATAAGAACGGAAAGCGTAATGGTTATTTTACTGAGTATTATAAAGGAAAGCCGACAAGAAAGATAAAATATAAAAACGACAAAATTGTAAAGGATTGAAAACAACAGTTAT
>JAZDMF010000075.1:0-4469 GCA_043801235.1 Bacteroidota bacterium
GCTTTACCCGCAGAAGCTCTTCGTTTAAATAATAATCTTGATTTTTCCATACCGAATGATTCCGAATTTACATTTCTTGAATTAATCAGTAACAATTTTAATCCAGAGAACATACTGGGTTTAACATATAGGAAAAATGGTGAAATAATCCGGAACGAACCGCAACCTGTTTGCCAGACACTTGATGATCTTGGTGTTCCGGCGCATGACCTGGTGCCTTTAAAAATATATCACGATCCTTTTACACGTAAAAGGAATATGGCTGTTACATATACTTCCCGGGGATGCATAAATTATCCTCCCTGTATTATGTGCTCAGCATGCTTTTATAACCGTGTCAGATACCGGAGCGTTAAAAGTATTATTGAAGAATTCCGCTGGCTGAAATCAATGGGCGTTAAAGAACTCCGTTTCCCTTTCGAAGCGGGATTCAACCACACCCGAAAGGCTCATGAATTATTTGATGCCATGATCAGCGAAAAACTCGATTTAAAATTTACCTGTAACGGTCGGGCTGACTATTTGCCTGTTGATCTTTTGAAAAAAATGAAACAGGCAGGATGCATGGCAATTAATGTGGGATGCGAATCTACAAATCCACAGACATTAGAGTTTATACATAAAAGTATTACCAAAGAACAGGTGAAGGAGACAGTCAGAAATATTAAGAAGGCGGGAATGGATGTTCTTGTATATTTCATTTATGGTTTGCCATTCGAAACCATGGTAAGTATGAAGAGAACCCTGTCCTTTGCTAAAGAAATAAATGCGGACATGGTAACATTCGGAATAGCCATTCCGCATCCCGGGACGGATTTTTATGAATACCTGAAAAACAATGGATATTTGCTTACCGAAGATTGGAATAAATACGATCCCATGCTTCCTCCTCCATATTCATATCCTGGCCTTTCATCTGAGGATATTTTTTATTTAGCCAGGAAATCGTATCGTTCTTACTACATGAGACCATCATTTATTTTTAAACGTTTTTTAAAATTCAATTTGATTGAAGAATTTGAGAATTTTATTGGTTTTATAAACAGGTATGTAAAAAGCAGCCGATGAGAAAAATACTTCTGATTCATCCGTCGCAAAAAGTTTCAGGAAGAAAGGACAATCTTTTCACTAATGAATCATTGGTTCCTTCGCTGGGACTGGCAAGTGTTGCAGCATACTGCAGGCAGTTTGGTATAGCCCCTCATATTATTGATATGCGTTTGCCTCATTATTCGATGACAGAAGTGCTTGAACAAATACAGAATCACTCCCCGGTGTTGATCGGGATCACAGCTTTTACCACAGAAATAACTTCTGCCAATATTATTGCAGGCAGAATAAAAGAGAAATATCCGCATGTTCCTGTTGTTGCCGGAGGGCCGCATTCTTCCCAAATTCCAAAAGAAACTCTTGGGGAATTTAAGAACATCGATATAATTGTTATTGGTGAAGGCGAGAAGGCGCTGGTTGAACTGACAGAATTTTTTTATAATAAGGAAAACGGAAGTATTGATAATATTGAAGGTATTGCATACAGGAAAAACGGAGGGATAATACTTACGCAGCCTCGTCAGCCGTTTGAAGATATCAATGAACTTCCCCTTCCTGCATGGGATTTATTCGAACTGAATTATTATAATAAAATTTTCCCGGTAAGCACTTCACGTGGCTGTCCGTATCGCTGTTATTTCTGCACTCCAAATTATCTTGGAAAAAAAATACGTGTTAAAAAATACACGAATATTGCAAATGAATTAAACTGGCTGGTTGATACCTTTGGTGCTGCACAAATACAATTTGCCGATGCAACAATGGGACTGCTTAAGGATGAAGCAATTTTGCTATGTGAAGAAATAATAAAAAAAGGCATTCATAAAAAAATAAGCTGGGATTGTGAAATAAGGGCTGACAGCGTTTATATGGCTTTACTGAAAAAAATGAAAGAAGCAGGATGCGGGTTCCTTGCTTTTGGCGTTGAAAGCGGCAATGAAAAAATTTTAAAGGATGTTGTTAAGAAGGGTGAAACAAAAGAGCAGATTAAAAACGCAGTCGATATGGCAAAAAAAGCTGGTATAAAAGTGCGTTGCTTCTTTATCTTGGGTCATTATACAGAAACCATTGGAACAATAAAAGAAACCATAAAATTTGCTTTGGAATTAAATCCCCATGCATTGTCATTCGGGCTGATGGTGCCCAATCCCGGCTCTTCATTCAGGAAATTAGCCGAAGAAGGTGCCGGCGGGTTAAAAATTCTTCACAATACATGGGAAAATTATCAGCAGTTCAATTATGACTGCATGGCATCAGAAAATTTTTCCGCCAATGAACTAAAGAAATGGCAATCGAATGCATATTTCACATTTTATTTGCATCATCCACTTAAAGCGCTGGGATTGTTTTTCAGCAGGTCTGCCTATAATTATAATTTGAAAGGTATAATACTTTTACCCATAAAATTATTGAAGAATAAATTTAAAAAATAATGATCAAAGTATCAGTGGTTATACCTGCATATAATGCAGCAAGAACAATTCCTGTGACACTTGAGGCTTGCCTGAATCAGTCGTATCCGAAAGAAAATTACGAAGTGATTGTTGTGGATGACGGATCGGCTGATACAACTGCTGGGTTAATCAAAGGTTTTCCTGTAAAATATTTATTCCAAGAAAACAGGGGGCCTGCAACAGCACGAAACCATGGGTGGAAATCAGCAGAAGGAGAGATCGTTGTTTTTACTGATTCCGATTGCGTGCCGGAAAAAGACTGGCTGCTGAAAACCATGAAAATGTTTGAAGAAGCAGAAATTGCTGCTGCCGGAGGTACATACGGCATTATGAACCCGGAATCGCTGGTGGCTTCGTGTATACATTATGAAATTCAGTACAGGCATTCCACGCTGCCAGATTATGTAGAATATCTCGGTTCATTTTATCTGGCAATAAAAAAAAATATACTCGATGAAACCGGCGGCTTTGATGAATCCTTTCGCATCGCCTGCGCCGAAGATGCCGACCTTACTTACAGAATAGCAGGCAAACATTACAAGATGCGCTTTACAAGAGACAGCAAGGTTAGCCATTTTTTTCCGACAAAATTTTCGCGGTATCTTAAGCAACAATATTACCGTGGATTCTGGCTGATGAAGTTATTTCAGAAACATCCCGGCCGCCTGGGAAACGATAAATACAGCCGCTTCAGGGATGCAATTCAGCCCCCCCTGTATTTTTTGTTAATAGTAATCACACCTTTTATTTGGATAGGGCCTTTAGGGTATGTTGTGGCAGCCTTGCATATCATAGCCGTGCTGATTCATATTCCTGTAGTGAGTTACAGTTACAAAATTTCAGGAAATCCAAAATTGTTTTTTCTTTTCATCATGTTGTATCTTCGTGGTTTTTCATGGGCTTTTGGATGTTTTACCGGATTTTTTAAATTTGTTTTACTGAAACAAAAATCATGAAAATATTACTGATCGTTCCATCAACTGAAACCACCCTCTCTGCTGTAATACCGGAACATTACAAGAAATTGAATATCGGGTATTATCCTGCTTTAGGTCCTTTATACCTTGCCAGTTACCTGAAAAACTTTTCTTCACATACGGCAGAAATACTTGATATTGCTGTTGAGGGCATGGAATTGAAAGATGTACGAAAAAAAATTCAGCAGGAAGCGCCGGTAGCTGTTGGGATTTATGCGACATCACTCACAATTAACATTGTTTTTAAGATTGTAAAAATTGCCAAGGAAGTCAATGATAAAAATATTGTAATTATCGGAGGTCCTCATGTAGATATATTCCCTGAAGAAACTGCTTCATTGCCCGGAGTTGACTTTGTTGTTACGGGCGAAGGGGAGCATACTCTGACCGAACTTTTGAACTGCATTGATAAAAACGAAGGTTTCTCCGGGGTGAAAGGTATTGTATATAAAAATAATGAAAAGATAATTACTACAGAAAAAAGACCCCTGATTGATAAACTTGATGAATTGCCTTTTCCCGCAAGAGATCTGACCGATTATAAGAAATATCATTCCCTCATCGGTAAAACAAAAGTCAGCACAACTTTAATGACCAGCAGGGGCTGCCCCTTTCGTTGTAATTTTTGCTTCATACAATACGGAGGCCGCTACAGGATACGTTCAGCTGAAAATGTTGTTAAGGAAATAAAAGAATGTGTTGCTTTGGGAATTAACGAAATTTTCTTTTTTGATGAGCTTTTTACCGTGAACAAGTCAAGGGTGATGAATGTTTGCAATGAAATAATAAAAAACAAACTCAACATTATTTTTGATATTCGCGCAAGAGTTGACACAGTTGATGAGGAAATGATTCTGAAATTAAAAGAAGCAGGCTGTGCCAGAATTCAGTACGGTGTGGAAAGCGGATCGCCCGAAATTCTTATAGCTATGAATAAAAGAACTACAATCGAGCAAATCCGCAAAGCTATCAAACTAACAAAAAAGGC
>JAZDMF010000100.1:0-16732 GCA_043801235.1 Bacteroidota bacterium
ATCATCCAGCATGCAAAATTCGGCATCCCCAACCTGAAAGAAGGATACTGCCTGGATGATAATGCAAGGGCTTTACTTATGGCGCTTATGGCATACCGGCAAAAAAAAGATGCTCTTGCTCTTGAATTAGCTCCCATATATATGAGCTATATTCATTATATGCAAAACAAAGACGGCACATTCAGGAATTTCCTCAGCTTCAGCCGGAACTTTCTTGATGAGATGGGTTCGGAAGATTCATTTGGAAGAACCATCTGGGCGCTCGGATACCTGCTTGGCAATGCACCTAACGATGCTTATTACCAAACCGGAAAATTAGTTTTCTTTGATGCATCTCCGAACTTTGAAAAACTTCAATCCATCAGAGGTATTGCCAATTCAATGGTAGGCATCAGTTATTACTTAAGGAGTAATCCCACGGATGATTCAATGACCGAAAGACTAAGAAATCTTGCCGGTAAATTAATCAAACATTATGAAGAAAACAACTCTCCCAACTGGAAATGGTTTGAACCATTGTTAGCTTATGATAATGGCATACTACCGCTCGCGCTTTTGCATTCGGCAGAAATACTTAACGATGATAAAATAACTGAGATTGCATTGGAATCTATGAACTTCCTGACAGGAATTACACTTAAGGATGGTTATTTATCAATCGTTGGCAATGAAAAATGGTATAATAAAGAGGGTGAACGCTCCATGTTTGCACAACAGCCTGTGGATGCCCTGGCTATGGTTTTAATGTATCACCAGGCTTTTCATTTAACAAAAGACAAAGAATATCTTACTAAATTATTTGCCTGCTTCATGTGGTTCATGGGAGAAAATGATCTTAGAATGAACCTGTTCGATTTTGAAACCAAAGGCTGCTGCGATGGCTTTGAGAAATATGGAGTAAACCGAAACCAGGGTGCCGAAAGTTCACTGGCTTATTTAATTTCTCATTTAACCGTTCTCCAGGCATTTGAAGAATTTGAAAAAATAGATTTAAGACAGTGGCAACTGCAGTTGTAATAAAAAATTAGTAATTACTCAATCCGTCGAAGTACGAACAAATACGAACTTACGAAGTAATAGAAAATGAAACCTCTTGTAAGAAGAAATGATTTAGCCTACCCTGAATTGAGTTATGAAATTGTTGGTTGTGCTTATGAAGTTTGGGATGAACTCGGTCCTGGTCATTCGGAAAAAATCTATCAAAAATCATACGCAATAGTTCTTCGTACTAAGAACAAAAAGTTTCAGGAGCAAGTTTATTATTCTTTAAAATTCAGAGATGAAATTGTCGGAAAAGGGTTTCTTGATTTTCTCATTGATGATAAAATAATTGTTGAATTAAAAAAGGATGGACATTTCTCTAAAACGAATATTGAACAGGTTTTGAATTATCTGAAATTATCTAACCTTAAACTTGCCATTCTTATTAATTTTACGAAAGAAGGTGTGAAATTTAAAAGAATTGTTAATGTTAATCCCTAATCAACCCATCGAAGTACGAACAAATACGAACGTACGAATCAGTTCGTATTTCGTATGTTTGTAACAAATTCGTACTTCGTTAGAATAATTAGAAAGATTCGTAGTTCGTTGTAACAATAAATTATGTTAATAAAAAGATATCATAATAATCCAATCCTTACAAAGGATGATGTGCCTTATCCGGTTGCTACCGTACATAATGCCGGTGTTGTAAAATTCAACAACAGGTATATAATGATTTTCCGTTCTCATAAACTTAACGGAAGAAGCATATTGGGCAAAGCGGAAAGTGATGACGGGTTTAATTTTAAAGTTGATAAAGAACCTTTCATGGTTCCTGCTACTGAAGGTATATTCAAAGAATATGAGGAGTACGGTGTGGAAGACCCCCGGATTATTTTTCTTGATGGTGAATATCTTATTACTTACAGCGCCTATTCCCGGCATGGAGTACGCGTAGGGCTTGCAAAAACCAAGGATTTTAAATCTGTTGAACGGTATTCTCTTATCACAGAAGCCGATTACCGTAATGTGGTAATCTTCCCGGAAAAGTTTAACGGTTTATACGCACGGCTCGACCGCCCTCATTCTGAAATATCACCCTGGTCAATATGGATTTCCTATTCTCCCGACCTGAAGTATTGGGGCGAATCCAAACTAATTATGAAGCCTGTTCAGTATCATTGGGATGAAATGAAGATAGGACCCGGAGCGCCTCCGATTAAAACTACACGTGGATGGTTAAGCATTTATCATGGCGTATTTCCAACCATGGACGGAAACGTTTACCGCCTGGGTGTTGCTTTACATAATCTTAAAGACCCTTCCCAAATAATTGCTGTTGGCGATGAATGGATTTTACAACCGGAAGAAGTTTATGAGATAACGGGTTATGTGCATAATGTAGTGTTCACCTGCGGAGCCGTTCCCGAAGAAGATGGCAGTATTAAAATCTACTGGGGCGGCGCCGACAAAGTGATGTGTGTGGGTACAGCAAATATAGAAGATCTTGTTGATCATTGTTTGAATAACTCAAGAAAAGCATTGTAGTTACCTGTAGTATCATAAATTAAAATTCATGAAAATAGCAATATTATCCCCTATTTCATGGCGAACTCCTCCCCGAAAGTATGGACCCTGGGAACAGGTTGCTTCAAATATAGCGGAAGGGCTGATTGAAAATGCCGTGCCTGCCCTGCCTACCGGACAGGCAGGCGGTAGGCAGGGAATAGATGTAACCTTATTTGCTACCGGTGATTCAATAACAAAAGGAAAATTAGAATATATATGCGAGCGACCTTATTCGGAAGATGCCGGACTTGATCCTAAAGTATGGGAATGCCTTCATATAAGCCATTTGATGGAGCAGGCAGATAAATTCGATTTGATTCATAATAATTTTGACTTTCTTCCGCTTACATATTCCGGACTGATTAAAAAACCTATGGTTACTACAATTCATGGATTTTCTTCTCAAAAAATCCTCGAAGTTTATAAAAAGTATAATAGTACTAACTTCTACGTTTCTATTAGTAATTCCGACCGTAGTAATGAACTTGATTATATTGCAACCGTTTATAATGGTATAAACACCAATGAATTTACATTCTGTCCTGTGCCTAAAGACTATCTTTTGTTTTTCGGCAGGATACATCCTGAAAAGGGGACTTCGGAATCCATTCAAATAGCAAAGCAATCTGGAAGAAAACTGATCATTTCCGGTTTCATTCAGCATCAGGAATATTTTGACAGGATGATTAAGCCGTTCATTAATGATGATGACATTGTTTATGTTGGTAATTCAGGTCCAAAGGAAAGGGATAAGCTCTTGGGTGAAGCTTATGCGCTTTTACATCCGATAAGTTTTGAGGAACCTTTCGGATTAAGCGTTGTTGAATCTATGCTTTGCGGAACTCCCGTCATCGCATTTAACAAGGGCTCTATGCCGGAATTAATTCTTGATGGAAAGACAGGTTTTTTAGTTGATACTATTGACGAAGCAGTAGAAGCGGTAAATAATATTAAATCTATTGACAGAAAATATTGCAGGGAGTTTGCTGCTTCAAAATTCAGTCGGCAAAAAATGATTGAAGGATACCTGGATGTTTATAAGAAGATTTTAAATGCATAAATTACCCGTTCATTTTATTAATTTTGTATTAAACTTTAAATATTTACTTATGAAAACAAACATCTTAAAAATCCGGTATATACTTATAATATTTATTATTCTTTTTGTGAATAATAAAATTTCCGCACAAGATACTATAAAAAAAATCCCGGAAACATTAGATTTAAAAGCACAACTATTAGATACAAAACTCCAATTAATAGAAATTAAATTAAAATTATTAGAATTTACTCCAAATCAGTTAAATCAGAAGTTTAACCAAATAGATTCCCTTTTCCTTATACATATAGATTCAATTTATAACTATGTTTATACAAAAACACAAGAAAGAATATCAGATTCTATAAGTAAAAAAACAGTTATAGACACTATTCCACCGGCAAAAATTAAAATACCTAAAACAGTAATAAAACTTAGTCTAAACCGTATTTTTGAAGGAACTCTTCAATTATCTTATGAACGGGCAATAAAAGAAAATTTTTCTATTGATTTTACCGCTTCAGCTACTTATGTTACTAAAAATAGTTTTGGAGGAGAATATTTTAATAAACAAGATTTTTATGCATTTTCCGATGTAGCCAACTCTTATTATCAATACGAAGGAGAAATGATGAGAGGTTTCGGTGGTATCATACAAACAAGAAACTATTTATTACCAAGAATAAACCCCAAATATAAAGCACCATTTGGTTTATATGCTTCGCCGTATCTGATGTATAGAAAAATTACAATTTCAGGGATATACTATACAGACATATATCAGGATAGTATTTGGGTAACAGAGGAAAATGAAGTAATCCAGAACCTGGATATAGGTTCAGCCGGTGTTATTATAGGTTATTGTTTTCCTGTTTTAGATGTTTTATCTATTGATATATATGTTGGTGGTGTCTTGAGATTAAGCAAATATTACAGAGAATCTCATTTTACAAAATACAAAAAGTGGAATAATATTGATTATTCCGGTGTCCTTCCTACCGCTGGAATTAGTATTGGCATATTGAAATAATTTTTTTTCTTATTTTGAGTTTTTCAGTTCTTTCAGTAGTTCAGCCAAATTAATAGAGGCATACGAAGAAGCATAGTCCGCCATACCATAAGGAATAATTAGATTATTATTGTGAATTATTGAACCGCATGAATAAATTACATTAGGCACATATCCTTCCCTTTCTTTATCGTTTGGCATCATTAACGGGGTTTTTAATCTTCCGGTTTCTTTTTCAGGATTATCAAGATCGAATAAAGATGCTCCTAAAACATATTCCCGCATAGGTCCTACTCCATGTGTGATTACTAACCATCCATCTTCAGTTTCAACGGGTGATCCGCAATTCCCGATTTGAACGAATTCCCAAGGGTATTTTGGTTCCTGAATGAGTTTAGCCTCGTGCCAGATACTGATGTTATCTGAAAAGGCAATATAATTGTTTACTCCGTCTGGCCTGCAGAGCATGGCATATTTCCCGTTAATCTTCCGGGGAAACAAAGCCATCCCTTTATTTTTTGCAATTTCACCGTGAATAGGCCTGACTTTAAATTGGTAAAAGTTTTTTGTTTCAAGCAGCTTCGGTAATATGGTTATGCCATCATAAGCAGTATAGGTGGCATAGTAAGTTACCTCACCGTTATCCTCTTTGAATGTTACAAAACGCGCATCTTCAATACCTTTTTTTTCAGTGTCGGAGATGGGAAAAATAACTCTTTCGGAAATGGCTGAATCAAGTGAAAATTTAATTTCGTAGTGCGATGAAGCCAGCCACATCATTTGATCAAAGTACAATTCATTGGTTGCTGAATAGGGAATTGTTTCTCTTGTTTCTTCCACACATTTTTTTAGTTCGCCATAAGTAAAACTATCATTAAGTTTGTCTAAAACAAGTGTTGGAGGAATAATGTTATTGGAGTTCTTCATTTCATTCAGTTTCCTCGTGAATGATTTTTTATTGTAAACATTCCTTTTGATTATGTCTGCTTCTGCTAACATTTTGCCAACAGGTTCGAAAGTTATGTTATTATCCTTATCAATAATACCGTCGCGAAAAACAAGTGAGGAAATATGTCCTTCTCCCGTTGCCCTGAAACTAAAAATTATTCTTTTTTCATCCGACCTTAGTTCCGACTGATCGGGATCTTCTACGATGGATGGATTAAAAAAAGCTGCCGATTCAATGGAATATTCCATGGTGAAATACGAACCGATAAGCGCTTTTCGCGTTTGATCAAGCTTGCCTGGTATTATTTCCAGATATTTAAACAGGTGATTCAATTTATTAAAATGCCTTTCAAATATCAATGAAATGTTTCTGTGTCGTTTGGAATAACCTCTCAGCACCTGGCTTAATGCTATATTTGCCTCGTCTTCAGACATAGCCAATACTTTTCCGATTATATCTGCACTTCTTTCGTCAGTAGTATATAGAAAGCGGGCGATCACCCTGCTGGGATCAGAGGAAAATTTAACATCTTTTCTTGTCACACTAACTTCCATAGATCAAAATTTATGATTTAAAATGAAGCTGCAAATGTAATAATATATCTGTTTAATAAATCCTGAAATATTTAATTCATATCATAAGATGAAGAGTATTTTAATAAACTTAAAATAGCCTTCAACTGGTTTTCAGGAAAAAATCATTTACACCGGATTATTTATAATCCGTGTACAGGCAGATATTACAATGGAATGGAAGAACACAAGGTGAACCTTAACCAGGGGGACAAATCTACAATGAGCTACCTTATGGCCAGAATTGCTGTAGAGAAGTATTCTTTGTCTGATCCTAAATAATAAACCGGAACATTTTATTCCACCTTATTTTCCCGCTGAACAAACCTTTGTTAGGATCGAGCGAGAGCCAGACAAAAACTGCTTTTCCAACAATATGGTCTTCGGGAACAAAGCCCCAGAAGCGCGAATCGGCCGAGTTGTGGCGGTTGTCGCCCATCAACCAGTAGTAATTCATTTTAAATGTATAAGAAGAGGCTTCTTTTCCGTTGATGTATATTTTTCCGTCTTTTTCAAGCAGGTCATTTTCTTCGTAAACGTCAATAATTCTGCGGTAGAAACTAATGTTTCCGGAATTTATTTCCATTGTTTGTCCTGCACCAGGAACTGTTATGGGTCCGTAATTATCAACATTCCATTTATAAGTACTGTCGAACGGGAATAAACGTGCATCATATGTACCTTTCTGGTGAATCATTTTTGTGACAGAAACAACACCCGAAATAACTTTCAATTTTTCTGCTGCGTTTTTTGTAAGAACCAGCAGGTAGGAGCTGTCAGCAAAATTATATAAAAAGTTATAGGGATCTTCACTAACGGGATTACCAAATTTATCAGTGGATTTATAACCTTCAGTAATATCAAATTTTGAAAAATATTTTTTGTTAATAAAGTTTCCTTTTGTTTTGACTGTGTAATAATATTCGGCATCATCGGGCATAGGAAATTCTTTTCCGTTCAGGTAAATGGCCTGATCTGCAATTTCAAGTTTATCGCCGTGAATGGCTATGCAGCGCTTGATGAAATTTTCTCTTTTATCAACAGGCCGTGCAATTACGTGGTAGTCCTTCCATACTTTTGCCCGTCCCATTTCGCGCACCATTTCATAATAGCTGCGGTTGCTCTGAAGTTCTACAGTAGTCGTATCGCCATCAGGATAATTAAAAACAACCACATCGCCGTTTTTAATGGTTGCAAATCCTGAAAAGCGATAGTAGGGAAGCTGTATCCAGTCGAGGAATGAAGGAGTGCTGCTGGTAAGTGGTAAAGTATGATGTGCAAAGGGAAATGATAAAGGAGTATTAGGAACTCTCGGGCCGTAACTTATTTTGCTCACAAAAAGAAAATCGCCAATCAGTAATGACTTTTCCATGGATGAGGTAGGAATTGTATACGCTTCTATCAGGAATGTTCGTATGATGGTAGCCGCTATTACTGCAAATAGTATGGCATCGACCCATTCCCTTACAAACCCTTTTTTAATGACAGGTCTTTTTGCGGGATCGAGATAAGTCTCTTTGGGTGAAAAAGCGAGATAAGGCAGGTAAATAAAAGGGAAAACAGCAGCCATGGCCTGGGCGCCCAGTCCGTATTTTTTAAAACATTTGGCAAGCTCAACTATCATTAGCAAAATGACGAAAACATTTATAAAAGGGATGATCAGGAAAATGAACCACCAAATAGGCTTTTTAATAATTTTCAGCCATATGTAAAAATTATAGAAGGGAACAATGACTTTCCAGCCTTCAAACCCTGCTTTCATAAAAATTTTCCAAAGGCCGATGATGGTGGCGGTTATGGTCAGCAGCATAAAAATTACGTAAAAGCTCATATAGGTAGGTATTATATATTTAACATGTCTTTCATTCCGAACACACCTTTTTTATTCTGTATCCACAAAGCCGCAGCCAGTGCACCTGTTGCAAATCCCGACCTGTTTTTAGCTGTGTGTTTTATTTCGAGTTCATCATTTGCCGAAGAATACATTACGTTGTGAATACCATTATTATTGCCCACCCTGAACGATTTAATTTCTAAAAAATTGTTAAAGGCAGGAGGAGCGCCTGTCCATTCTTTTTTTCTTTCCAGGTGTTTAATGATGTCATTGGCAAGCGCAATGGCTGTTCCGCTGGGTGAATCCATTTTTTGTGTATGGTGGGTTTCCTCAATGCGCACATCATAATCGGGATAAGCATTCATCAGTTCTGAAATTTTTTCATTCATGGCAAACATAATGTTCATGCCAATGCTGAAATTGCTTGCATACAACAACGCCTGTTTATTTTGAATGCAATAGGATTTCACTTCCTCAAAACGCTTATGCCATCCGGTGGTTCCTGTAATTACAGGAATATTTTTTTCGAAGAACCTGAAAATATTTTCAGCTGCACATTGAGGCATGCTAAAGTCAATGGCAACATCAGCAGTGCCTTTGAATAGATCGTATTTCTTCCAGTCGGATTCATTATCAAGAATCAGAATAATATCATGACCCTGTTGCAAAGCTGCTTTTTCAAGCTCTTTGCCCATTTTGCCGTATCCCGATAATATTATTTTCAACGAAGGGTTTTTGTTTTGAAATGTACTATATTAAATGAGAAGGAAAGGCCAGGGGAATAATTTCCGGAAGAGCAAAATATTACCGGGGAAATATTCAATGTAAGGTCATCATTTACATTGAAATCGAAAAGATGGGCGTCAACCGAAGCATCAATAATATTTAGAACATATATTCCAAATGCCACAATATAAGTTATCTCAAGGTTGCGGCGGTAATAGTTTTTTATTGTTAGCAAACCATCCGGACTGTAATCAAAAGGGCTGACGGTGGTAGAATCACCGTCGGTACTGAAGATATAAGCATCTTTATACTCGTTGTAGTAGTGTGAATTCGCCACTGCAAAATAGGTGACGGCAGCAGCGCCTACGTATATTACCGGAAGCTTCCAGTATTTTTTATTATAAATCTGACCGAGGCCGGGAAGGCAAGCCGACATGATCGCTGCTTTTTTCGGAGAATGTTTCGGAGCAGTGCTTGTGTCGCTTTGTGAAAAAGATGGAGAAGAAAAAAGAAAGAAAATCAATACCGTGGAAAATAGTTTTATTATTCCATTGTTCAGAAGTATTCTCAATGGTTCCGGAAAAGTGATTAAGAAAGCGGGTGCTTTCATGAAAATTTATTTCTTGATTTTAAAAATAATATGCTCCAGTTCATCATCGTTTTTGAAATGAACGATAACCGTTCCTTTTCCTGTGCCGGTTCTTTTCATGTCGACACGCAAACCAAAATGTTTTCCGATCTGTTCCTTTATTTTAAAATACTTTGCAGGCAATGCGTGTATTTTTTTCCCTTGTTTTTCAGGCAATGAAGTTTCGTTCCCGATGTTTCTTGCAATTTCTTCGGTTTCCCTTACAGAAAGATCCTGGTCGATAATATCCTTGTAAATGGTAAGCTGCATATCAATTGTGGGAACATTAATGATAGCGCGGGCGTGGCCCATGGATATTTTGCCATCCTGCAGTCCCATCTGAATATTGGCAGGAAGTTTCAGCAGGCGGATATAGTTGGTTACGGTAGTTCTTTTTTTGCCGACGCGTTCGCTCAGTTCTTCCTGGGTATAATTGCATTCTTCAAGAAGCCGCTGGAAAGAGAGCGCAATTTCAACGGAATTCAGGTCTTTGCGCTGTATGTTTTCCACCAGCGCCATTTCCAGAACAGCTTCGTTGGATGCGCTTCGGATGTAAGCAGGTATTTCAGCCAGCCCTGCTTTTACCGAGGCTTTCAGCCTGCGTTCGCCGCTGATGAGCTGAAATTTATCGTTTCCCAGCGAACGAACCGTAATGGGTTGAATGATGCCCTGTTCCCTGATGGAGTTAGTGAGTTCCAGCAGTGATTCATTATCAAAGCGTGTTCGCGGTTGGTAAGGGTTGGATTCAATCGTTTCGATGGAAATATTTGCAATGCTGCCGGCAATGCTTTTGTGGGTGCTTTTGCCGATCTGGCTGGTGATGTCATCAACACCGGCATTATCGAGCAAAGCGCTCAGGCCTCTGCCTAATGCTTTCTTTTTTACATTCATTCTGTGTCAATTTTTTTGTCGGAATCGGGAATTTTTGTAAGGCCGTTTTTTTGCAGTATTTCGCGGGCAAGGCTCAGGTAATTCAGTGCGCCGCGGCTCTGTACATCGTGCATGATGATGGTTTCGCCAAAACTGGGAGCTTCGCCAAGCTTAGTGTTGCGCGAAATGATGGTGTCGAAAACCATTTGCTGGAAATGTGTCTTCACTTCTTCAACCACCTGGTTTGACAGGCGCAGGCGTGTGTCGAACATGGTAAGAAGAATTCCTTCAATGGAAAGTTCCGTATTTAAGCGTGTCTGTACTATTTTTATTG
Organism: Bacteroidota bacterium; assembly: GCA_043801235.1. Classification (GTDB taxonomy): domain Bacteria; phylum Bacteroidota; class Bacteroidia; order Bacteroidales; family CG2-30-32-10; genus DAOQAK01. Next base: position 10,515 of record JAZDMF010000100.1, read on the forward strand.
TATTCAGAAGTTTTCCCAGTCCTTCAAGCGCAAAGTATTCGCACTGCACGGGAATGATCACCGAATCGGCTGCACTCAGTGCATTGATGGTAACCAGACCCAGCGACGGCGAGCAATCTATGATAATGAAAGAATAATTATTTTTGATCTTATTGATGACTTTTCGCATCATTTTTTCGCGGTTGGGCAGATTGATCATTTCAATTTCCGCGCCCACCAGGTCGATATGGGCGGGAATCAGGTCGAGGTTGGGAGTGGTGGTGTTCAGGATGATGTTTTTCGGTTCCACATCATCAATGATGCATTCGTAAATGCTGGTTTTAATATTTTTGGGATCGAATCCAATGCCCGAAGTGGCGTTAGCCTGCGGGTCGGCGTCGATGATCAGGGTTTTATAATCGAGAACGGCAAGACTGGCCGCAAGGTTCATTGCAGTAGTGGTTTTCCCGACCCCGCCTTTCTGGTTTGCAATAGCAATAACTTTCCCCATTCTGAAATTATTTCTTGAAATTATACGATTCGCCGATATTCAGTAATATCAGTTCTTTTCCGGCACGCTGGAATTTTTCTATAGCTTCTTTTTTATCGATCACTATATATGGAAACGTGTCGTAGTGCATGCCGATAATTTTGTCGCAGTCAATCATTTTCGATGCAATGATAGCATTGTCAATCCCCATAGTAAAATTATTGCCGATAGGAAGGAAAGCAAAATCAACGCATGAAAATTCTCCGATGAGTTTCATGTCGTAAGTAAGGCCAGTATCGCCGGCAAAGTAGAAATACCCTTCATCGCTCTGGATTATGAATCCTCCGGGGTTTCCGCCGTTACTACCATCAGGAAGAACGCTGGAATGCACAGCGTTGAAAAATTTTACATTGCCGAATTCAAAGGGGTATTTACCGCCGATATTCATGGGGTGTCCTTTTTTTACTCCCTGTTCAAGAAGCCAGGTCACGATCTCATAGTTTGAAATAACCGTGGCGCCCGAGTTTTTGGCAATGGATACTGCATCGGAAATATGGTCCTCATGCCCGTGGGAAACAAGGATATAATCAGGTTTCAGGTTTTTTATGTCGATTTTTTCAGCCAGCGGATTTCCACTGATGAATGGATCGAACAGAAGATGTTTGCTTTTTACAACAACTTCAAAGCATGAATGACCAAGATATGTGATTTTCATAGTAAAGAGGAATTGTTTAGAAAGTGTGCAAATTTAAATAATTCTGCAAAGGCTACACTGAATATTTATGAACAATGTGTATTTATGATTTTTGTTTAACAGTTTTATTGCTAAATTGTTATAACTAACGATTAAATAATGGTAAAAAAAACAATTTAACAATGTAACAGTATAACTATTTATTATATAGATGAAAAAAGCCGAGCCCCTTGGGGATCAGCTGATATATTTATTACACTTTGCAAGGGATAAATTTCCGTATTAATAAAAGCTCCAAATTCCAAATCCCAAGTTTCAAGAACCAAAGCCTACGCTTAAAGCCCTCTTTGAATTTGGGGCTTGGAGTTTGAAATTTAGGACTTTAAAAAAAACAAAGTTTTATCCCATACACTTAGAATGATTAAATTGCCGGTTTCGCTAATTATCGGGATTGAATTCTTATTTTCACCTACTATTGTTAAAAATTGTCAAACAGCAATATAGCAATAAAACAATTTGGCAATATAATTTCAGTAAATTTAAATTTATATCCGTTTGAAGTGTTAATATGTTTTTTTATTTTTCTTCCAGACCCTTGGTGCGGGACATGTCGCTGTCAGAAGGCTCTTTTGACAAATCTTCAAAAGAAACGTCCGAAAATTCTGATGAAGCGGAATTTACAGATTCGGATACCGGGGGTTTTCCGGTTTTTATAAATCCAATTACTTCACTCAGACCTTCAGAAAATTTTTCGAAGTCTTCTTTATAAAGGAAAAGCTTGTGTTTTTCATAATGAAATTTTCCTTCATCGTTACTGAATCTTTTCTTGCTTTCGGTAATTGTCAGGTAATAGTCGTCGGATTTGGTTGCCTTCACATCAAAAAAGTATGTTCTCTTACCTGCCCTCACAGCTTTGGAATAAATCTCAGCTCTTTGCCTGTCTTTATTTTCAATTTCTTCCATAAAAAAATATTTAGCAATCGTTCGTATGATGCAAATATACTATAAATAGTTTTCAGATGGAACAAATTTTAATATAAAAATGAAGATTATGGAAAAAATACACGGTTTTGTGTGAAGAAAACTGTTGTTTATCTGATGCTTGGTTTATTGTTTATGACAGCCCCCGCCGGAACGACATTCTGTCGGGCTGGGGTTTGGTCATTAGTCAATTACCTTAGCAAAGTCTCAAATCTAAAATATTTAATAAAAAAATCTAAAATTTAATTCTGCATTCCGACTTCTGAATTCTGCAATTATTCAAGTTTCTATGAATTTCAATAAGTTTCAATTTAATATTTGATATTTTCTATCATCTATTTTCTATATTATTGAATCAACACCTTCCCCGTCTTCACCTTTGAACATTGAATATTGAGCATTCTTCAATTTACTTCTCACTTCCAACTTCATAATTCTCAATTCTGCATTAATACACCATTACTTTTCCCGTCTTCACCCATCGTTCATTACTCATCCTCACAAAATACAAACCCCTTGCATAGCCTGTTAAATCAATATCCGTAAGGCTTTCATTTGTTGTACCTGAGTAAACTCTTTCACTGTTGATATTATAAACTTCAATGCTTGATGCTTGGGATTTGGAGCTTGAAATTTGGAATTTCCCATCGTTGGGGTTGGGGTAAATTAAAAGCGGCGTTGTTTGCTCTGCATAAAGTTCTGGTATATCATCAAGGTGGCAGCCATCGTAGGCATAGGTTGTAAAATTTTGTGTGCTGGTATCGGGTATGTTTGTATTAACTGTAAAAGGAACCGAGGTAACAGTAATATTGCTATCATTAACCGTTATATTATTTATTGCAAGCGGCAGACTGTACTCTTCGCATAAGCTATCGGTATGCCCTAACGAATCAGTCCGTATAAGGTATAAACTACTTACAGGTACAGGAATATTATTGTTAGACCCTCCGCATATAATATAGCCTTTATCATTCAATTGTTCAATACTATGGCCACAATCAAAAGATTGGGGGCTTCCATGCGCTCTTACCCATAAAGTATCACCATTAGAATCTAATTTTATTAAAAGTAAATCATCATTTTGGGTTGGAATGGTTGTAGTTGCAAGTATAATAAAACCGTTATCCTGTGTTCTTTTGATTTGCGAAGGCCATGTTCTTATCCCATCTGCTATTTCAAATGTTTTAGCCCAAATAACATTTCCGTTTTTATCTAATTTAGTAACAAACAATGGCGATGTATATAATCCGTAATCAGGCCATGTATTAATACTATCTGTACTACCTGTCATCATTATGGTTTCATCATCGTTTTCAACCAAAGAATGAACAAAACCGCGTGGACGGAAATATGATTTTGCCCATAAAACATCACCATTCTTATCCGTTTTGATTAAACTTGCAGCAGCGTTTTCAAGATTTACTGCAATAGCAAAACCGCTATCCTGTGTTTGAATTATAACTTGTATTCCACCTTGAATGGGTGTAAAATATTTACTCCAGATAATATATCCGGAAGAATCAGTTTTAACAATTAAAGGAGTTAAGGTTCCTCTGCCGCCACTCAATAGAAATCCATTATTGAATGCTGGACATATAATGCTTCGGTCAATTTTCAGCCACCAACTTATGCTATCATATTGTATTTCTGATATAAAATTTAAAGAGGTATCAAGTTTTAATAATTTTTTATTATTTCCATAATCGGAATAGAATGTTATTGTGCCATTATCTCCAAAATAAGGATGAATAAAATAACCGTGATTCAAATAATTTTTTTTGGAAATTATTTCCCCGATTTTATTAATTTTTATTAACTGCATACCAGATGTATATATTAGGAAAGACTTATCATTATTATAACCTTTACAAGCAATGCTAAAGTCATAAGGATCGATAGAAAATCCGGGATATACCTTTTTAAAAGTCATTGATTGAGAGAAAAGATAATTTGTAGAAAATAAAAAAAACGTAAATAATATTATTTTTCCTTTTGCTATTTTCATGACACTATTAGTTTAAAGAATTTGTTAATTCCGTTATCAGAAATTTTAAGGAAGTAAACACCTTTGGGGGTTCCTGTTAAATCCAATAAAACAGTTTTATTATTATTTGTTTTATTAAATAATACAGTAGCACCAATAGAATTATAAATGGTGATATCAATTTGATCCGTTTCTGATTCACCCATATTTATTTCAAATATTCCGGAAGATGGATTTGGAGATATGTTAATATTGGCGTCAAATAATTGTTCCGTTTCTAAATAATTTGCAACACTATCTTTAATATCTGTTTTTGTGGTGGTATATAAGTTATTTGTTCCGTTGTTACCGTTTGTTTTTAAGTTCGAGCCATTTTTCGTTATAATAAACGCAAAATCAGCATTACTTGTGTCGCAGCCAAAATTGTTGTTATCAAAAATGGCAGCAGGAATATAAAGAACACCACTATAATTATCCAATGTCTGAGCAGGTGGAACAACTGTACTATTCATGCGTGTTGGATAAAAAAGAATTGCATTTTGCATTTTAAATCCTAAATTGTAAATCCCAAATCGTAAATTATTGAACCATTACCTTCCCCGTCTTCACAAACTTTGCATTGCTCATTTTTACAAAATACAAACCCCGGGAGTAACCGCTTAAATCAATGTTTATAGCGCTTTCATTTGTAATAGAAAAATAAATCTTTGCGCCATTTATATTATAGATTTCTATTTCCGTTTTTGTGGGTGTACTCATTTTTGTTTCTATTGAAAATAAACCATCCGTAGGGTTTGGGTAAATTAAAAGCGGCGCTGCTTGTTCTGCAAATAACTCAGGTATTTCATCTAAGTGGCAGCCATCGTATGCATAAGTTATAAAACTTTGCGTGCTGGTATCGGGTATGCTTGTGGTAACAGTAAAAGGAACCGAAGTAACAGTAATATCACTATCATTAACAGTAATGCTATTTATTGCAATTGAAGGAGAGTACTCCTCACAAAGACTATCAGTATGTCCAAGAGAATCGGTTCGTATTAAATACAAACTTGAAAGGGTAACAGGAATATTATTATTAGTAATACCGCTGATTATATAACCATCATCATTTAGCTGTTCCACACTTTGTCCGTAATCCCACGATTGCGGGCTGCCATGCGCCCTTACCCACATTGTATCTCCATTCGCATTAGTTTTTATTAAAAGCAGATCATCAAGCCAGGTATCTATTGCCAATGTTGCTAATGTAATAAAACCACCATCCTGTGTGTGCTTTGTATCGCTTGCAAAAGTCCTGATATTATTTACTGCATCCCCAAAAGTTTTAGCCCAAATTACATTACCTGCTTCATTTAATTTTACAAAAAATAAAGGCGATGTTATTATTGAACTGTCTACATTCCCTGTAATAATCATGGTCCCATCTGTGTTTTCAAGCACATTGTGAATATAACCCTGTGGTCGAAAATATGATTTACTCCATAAAACATTTCCTGATGAATCTGTTTTTATAAGGCTTGTTCCAAGGTTTTTCAGATTAGCTGCAATTACAAAACCGCTGTCCTGTGTTTGAACAAAATCCTGAATACCTCCTTGTATTGTAGAAAAATATTTGCTCCATGTAATGTTTCCGGAAGAATCAGTTTTAACAATTAATGGCATTGAGATACCTTTGCCACCACTTAATAAAAATCCTTTATTAAATGTATGGCAGATAACATTACTGTTAACAGCCTGCCACCAGTTTATGCTATCATATTGCATTGCTGATATTACATTTAATGAAGTATCTAATTTAAATAATTCCTTATTATACCAGTAAGTTGAATACAATGTTAGAGTTTTGTTATCATTAAAAAAGAAGTTACAATAATCACTCATATATAATAAAAATCTTTTTTCAGCAACAAAATTACCTATTGAATTTATTTTAGTTAAAAACAAAGTAGAGGTTCCAGCGAATGTACTTACAATGAAAGATTTATTATTTAGTAATGGGATACATGTAACGGTACATTTAAAAGGATCTATGGCTGTACTAGGAAATACCTTTTTAAAAGTTATTTGAGTATATATAGAATTTGTAAAGA
>JAZDMF010000163.1:0-3871 GCA_043801235.1 Bacteroidota bacterium
TTCCGCAAAGTACAAAGCCATGGTTGAACAGATCAGAAAAGACCTTGGGCTTACATCACTCAAATATCAGAAGCTGGGCGATCTTGTTGAAGCCATAGGACTTCCAAAAGAAAAACTATGTACGCATTGCTGGGATGGATCCAGTTACTACTAGGCTTAATGTTTAATCTTTAAAACAAAGAGTTCAATGTAGGGAAAGGGTTATTCATTCTGAATTTAACCTTGCCCGAAGGGCTCCTTCGGAGAACATTGAACTTTAAACTTTAAACAAATTTTAGAAGCGGCTTATTTTTTCGATAAGAAATACTTGGCAAAAGAATTATCGGAAAGCCGTTTTGTAATCTTCACAACAGCCCATATTATCAGGAAAGAAATAAACACACGGAAAATTAAAATTCCGGTATAATGCCCTCCCAGCGCCATCATCAGTATGGTATCCTCAATCAGGCTGTGGCACAAACCCATTAATGCCAAGCAGTAAAAAATATCGCGCTTGCTGATGCTTTTGCTTTTCGATTCGTTGATGATAAGAACACCGCCATACACAATGCCGAGCGTAAGCCCGATAATTGCAATGGTAGTGACCTCCGCTCCTATTCCCATCATGCGCAGCAGGGGGCTAAGACCTTTAGTGATGATACTTATCACTCCTATCTGTTTAAGAATTTTTACAAGAAATAATAATGAGAAAATAAACAACAATATTGTTCCGTAGTTTTTCAATTCACCGATGGCCCACTGCTGCCATGTAGTATCCATTACCACCATTTGCTTCCATGTGATGACTGCCGGTTCCTGAAGCACTGAAAATCCATGATAGACCAGGTTCAGCACAAATCCCATCAGGAAAGCGAATCCGAACCGGAATAAAAACATAGTGATAAATTTCACACCGGCTTTTTTTGCTATCTGAAGTTCAATAGGAAAAGTATGTGCCACTAGCATCATCAGGCAAAGCACTGTGGTTTGCGCAACATCAAGGTGGTAATAAGGAGCAAGATTCATATAGGCTAAAACGCCGCCGAATAAATTCGTTATCATTCCTGTGACCCATACAAGGCCCATCTCGCCGGGCAAGCCTACAAGCATCATCAGGGGTGACAAAACAACACCCAAATATTCAATGGCGCCTGTTTCCTGTAAAATTTTCACAACCACTGAAACGGGAATAAGTATCTTAAGCATCATCCATCCCGTTCTGAGGGTATCGGTAAAAAGTTCTTTTAAAAAAAATTTTTCTTTTTTCATTCCCTGCAAAAGTATGAATTTATATACCCATGTTTTTCCATTTTTTATAAAAGAATTTTTCCACAATGTCCGCTTTATGATAAATTTGCATTTTCATGAATTTATATATATTGCATTCGGGTATTAATTATAAATCTTCATTGATTCCACCGAAGCACGAACGATTACAAATCTACGAACTGTAAAATTCGTATGTTCGTATTAAATTCGCACTTCGTTGGATAAATACAAAGCAATTGACGAGAGTTCAAAGTATGGTTAGATTTTTTACGATGAAGTTTGTTAAATCTTTTTTAAATTGGAATATCCGGATCATTCCTTCTGACATCCGGAAATTTTTTGTTTTTGTTTCTGTTTTCATCATAGCGACAAGTATGATTTCCACCCACGAACTTGTTCTTACTGAAAGTACCATGATGGGTAACCTAATGCGGTGTTACAAAAAAGGTAACTCAGGAAAAAAAATTCTTCTTATCGGAAATGTTCATGGAAACGAAAAAGCAGGAATTTTACTTTCCATAAAAATCCTTAATGAAATATTTTCAAAAGATAAACTGGCAAACACTCTGATTTGCATCCCCTGTGCCAATCCTGACGGAGGTATTCTTGACACGAGAATGAATGCCAACCGCATCGACATCAACCGTAATTTCCCTTCAACCAACTGGATTTATGTTGATTCGGCAAAAATGAAAAAGGATAAGAAAGGATACTGGGGCGGCATGGAGCCTGCTTCAGAAATTGAAACAAAATTTATTCTGAAAGTCGATTCGCTTTATAATCCCGAAGTTATTATTATTCTCCACCAGTTCCTCGATCTGGTGAACTACGATGGTATCGGCCTTCCGCTTGCTGAATACATAACAAAAGCTACCGGAATGAAGCTTGAAAGCGATATAGGTTACGAAACTCCGGGTTCAATGGGAAGTTATTTCGGAAACGACAAGCGCAAAGAAATGGTCACAATAGAGTTGCCTGAGAATCCGCCCGATTCTCTGCAGCAGAGCATAACTAAAGCTTTGGTCGAACTGATTGAAAAAGGATATTAGCATCATCTGTCATATTCATGCCCACACCACCAATGCAAATGGAAACGAAATGTAAAATCTGCGGCACGCAGGAAGAAAGCAGGATCATTGGCAGGCCGGTGTTGAATAAAAATTTCCCCAGGGCAGCAGAAAAAAATTACAAAATAGTACAATGCAGGAATTGCCGCTTTTACTACGTTACTCCTGAGATTGACCTGAGCCAGGAGGAATGGAAGCAGTTGTATGAGAACGATTATTTCGCAGCAGCAAATATCAGTGAATGGCAAATAATATTGCGTGCATCTGAAAGAAAGAAAAGGTTTAAAACTATTATATCAGAATTAAAAACTGAAAAAGGAAAATTTCTTGATATAGGATGCGGTGAAGGTTTTGTTCTTAAAGAGGCCGAAAAGAACGGCTTTGAACCTTATGGCGTTGATATTGCATATAACCTGGCTCCCTATTTTTCACACTTCAACTTTTTCAAAGGAAATATTTTTGAAGGAAAATTTCCTGACGAATATTTCAGCGTGATCTATATGGATTCGGTGCTCGAACATATGTTAAAACCAATGGAGACACTGCATGAATTAAAAAGAATCATAAAGCCGGGCGGGGTATTGCTCCTGATCGTCCCTAATGAAGATTCACTGGAAAACGCATTTATAAGGTTGTTATACTCGATTACACTACAATCAGGAAAGTACGGCAAGATCAAACCTTTGGTGACCCCGTATCATATACAGGGTTTCAATGGTAACTCATTAAGAACAGCTTTGAACAAATGTTCATTTTCTAAAATCAGCATTAAAGGTTTTGGTGGAAATTACACATTCTGGAAAGCAAAAAAAATTGGAACGAAGCCTTATTTTCAAGCCTTGCTGACTTTCCCTGTTGGATTATTATCCATAGCCTTGAAAAAACAAATTCAGTTAATGGCTTTATCTGTAAAATAAATTTCGGTGAAGATAATAAAACCAACAATTATTATTGATAAGCAAAAATGTATTGCCAATATTAAAGCAATGGCATTGAAGGCAAGGAATAACAAAGTTTTCTTCCGGCCTCATTTTAAAACGCACCAGTCGGCTGAAATTGGCGAATGGTTCAGGGATGAAGGAATAAAGGCCATTACCGTATCATCCGTTACTATGGCTGAATATTTTGCGGAAAATGAATGGAACGATATTACCATAGCATTCACAGTTAACATCAATGAAATTGAATGCATCAATAAGCTTGCACAAAAAATAAAAATCAATCTCCTTGTTGATAACACAGAAACACTTCATTGCATCATCGAAAAGATGCTTCATGAAGTCGGGATTTTTATTAAAATTGATACGGGTTATCATCGCACCGGGGTTGAATGGAATAATTTTCACCTGATTGATACGCTGACCACATTGATAAAATCTTCACCAAAATTAAAATTCAAAGGATTTCTCACACATAACGGAAACACCTATGCTGCATCCTCAAAAGAAGAGATTGCCAATATCTTCAACAGTTCCAGAGAAAAACTATTAATGCTAAAAACAAGATACATCAATGAATTCAATGATATCATTATTTCTTTGGGAGATACACCCTCA
>JAZDMF010000170.1:0-5223 GCA_043801235.1 Bacteroidota bacterium
TTTTTCTGTTATTTGCTTTTTATTATGTTATTGAAGTAGCAATTATTACACCGCTAAGATATGGCATTAACCTGGTTGCTAAAGAGTATATCGCCTGTCAGCATGAGAAAAACGGGGTTTTGATTTTAAGTGAAACGGCCGGGGCTTCTGCTGAATTAAAAGAAGCCATTATCATAAATCCTCACGACAAACAGGAGATTGCCAGTGCTATCAATATGGCACTTACCATGAAAGAAAAAGAGAAAAAAATGAAAGTTACCAGGATGCAGCAACGAATTAAAAATTATGATGTGTTTACCTGGGCAAATGATTTTTTCAACCAGCTTATGAATGTAAAAAACGAACAGGTTTGCACCAGTGCAAAACAAATTGACGATGCAATAAAAATACAATGGATTCATAATTACAGATCTTCATCAAAAAGGATATTACTGTTGGATTATGACGGAACCCTTATTCCGTTCTCTAATTATCCTGAAACCGCTTTCATCAGTAAAAAGATATATAATTTACTCTCTGAATTTTCAGCAGATGAAAAAAATACAATTGTTGTCATCAGCGGAAGGGAAAAAAACTTTCTTGAGAAGCAATTTAAAAATCTTAAGGTTAACCTGATTGCAGAACATGGATTTTTCTACAAGCAGTATGGAAAAGAATGGAATGCTCCGCTCAGCATTGACCTTGAATGGAAAAAACCTGTCAGAAATATATTGACAGAATATGTAAGCAGATGCAACGGTTCAATGATAGAAGAAAAACATTCTTCTATTGCATGGCATTACAGGAATGCTGATATTGATTTTGCCAACCTCAGATTATTTGAATTGAAAAAGGATTTGAACACGGTATTGAATGATATCCCTGATGTAACGATCCTTGAAGGAAGTAAAGTACTTGAGATTAAAAGCATAAAATATAATAAAGGAACCATGTCAGAGCTTTTTCTGCAGAATGATAAATACGATTTTATTCTCGCTATCGGCGATGATAAGACGGATGAATTTATTTTCAATGTTTTACCCGGAAACGCAATATCAGTTAAAATTGGAACCGAACCTACTTTTGCAAAATATTATTTAAGTAATCAAAACCAGATTGTAACTTTGCTCTCTTCGTTAATTTCAAATAAATAGAATTTATGCTGTTTTCATTGACTATTATTTTTCTAGTTGGTTATGCCCTGATTGCTTTTGAGCATTCTGTTAAAGTTAATAAAGCCGCTACAGCAATCTTAACAGGTGTTTTATGCTGGATGGTTTATATTTTAAACAGTGCTGAAACGAATTCTGTTGTTTCACAACTGATGGAGCATCTCGCTGATATTTCACAGATACTCTTTTTTCTACTCTCGGCAATGACCATTGTGGAACTAATTGATTCACATGATGGATTTGATATTATTACAAAAAGGATTACTACAACAAAAAAAACAAAGCTTCTTGCATTGGTTTGTTTCATAACTTTTTTCCTTTCGGCTATCATTGATAATCTGACGACGACCATCGTTATGATTTCATTAATACAAAAATTAATACCTGAGAAAAAGACAAGACTTTTGTTTGCCGGAATGATTATTATTGCTGCCAATGCAGGAGGTGCCTGGTCACCAATAGGGGATGTTACAACCACCATGTTATGGATAGGTGGTCAGATTACGGCAGGCAATGTTATTTTTAAATTATTTCTTCCAAGTCTTGTATGTCTTATTGTGCCTTTAACCATTGTTTCAGCAATGATGACAGGCAAAATATCTCGTCGTATTTCTCAGGAAACAAATCTGAAAAACTTAACTGACAATTTTGAAAAAAAGTTGGTTTTTTTTACGGGTTTTGGAGTTTTAATTGCTGTTCCGGTTTTCAAAACAGTTACTCAATTACCACCATTTATGGGAATACTTTTTGGGCTGGGCATAATGTGGGTGGTTACTGAATTGATCCACAAAAAGAAAGAAGAAAATATTAAAACACATTTATCGGTTTATTCAGCACTGACAAAAATTGACACTACAAGTATTCTTTTTTTTCTTGGTATTTTGCTTTGTGTTTCAGCCCTCCAGTCTACCGGCATACTTGCAATATCGGCCGATTTCTTAAGTAATACTGTAAAAAATGAAAGTGCAATTGCAATTACATTTGGCCTTCTGTCTTCCATAATTGATAATGTTCCCCTGGTGGCAGCTACTATGGGTATGTATGATCTGAATCTTTACCCGACCGATCATTATTTTTGGGAATTTATTGCCTATTGCGCCGGAACAGGTGGCAGTATTTTGATTATTGGATCAGCAGCTGGTGTGGTAGCAATGGGAATGGAGAAAATTAATTTTATCTGGTACCTGAAAAATTTCTCTATGATAGCTTTGTTTGGATATCTTGCAGGGGCTTTAGTTTATGTTGTGCAAAATATAATTTTCGTTTAAAAAGGGCTTAATTTATTTTTAGGATACCGTTATCGGTTACCTGTCATGAAAAATTATTCGCAATGTTTTAGAGAACCTAAATATTTACCAAGTAACCAGATAACAGCGTTATTTTTTAAGTGTAAGCTTTTCTATCTCATCATTAATTTCCTGTAGCCACTCCTCAAGTTCAATAATAGTCATGTCAACAGTATCATCACTGGTCTTACTCTTATCTATCTCGGAAATAACAAGCATCCTTAATTTTCTTAACCTTTTTAATTCATTATTTATATGTTTATCATCTTCAGAATTCATTGGTATTTACTTATTTTAATTATACTTATAAAGCAAAACAATCAGCTAAAAGGATTATCGAAATATGTCCGTATTCTGCCAAAACATTCTTTCGTCAATTTTATAAACTGTCCAATACTTTTTCCCTTTACAAAGTGCAATTACTCCTTTAAACTTCCTTGCTAAAAAAACGATAAATAAAAATATAAATAGTACTATAATAAATAATGCATCATATATAAATATTAAAACTTTCTGCACAGAAATTAATTAATGAAAAGGATCAACTTACGGGAGTCCTTCTTTTCTGATTAAATTTACTAAAGTATTTATCCTTAAGCCAGATGTCAGCAGGCTTCTTTTTCCGGAACTCCGATAATTCAGAATTAATCTCTTTTAACCATTCTTCAAGATCGTCAATGGTCATGCCGTCAGGTTCATCATTGTTTTCGGCCATATGTATATCAGATGACATAAGCTCCTTTAATTTACTTAACCTTTTCAAATCATTGATCAGATTTACATCTTTTTCTAAAATCATTTTATTTCCTCTACTTTTCATGTTATAAAGTAAACATATTATTTTTAATAAGGAATTAAAACGAGATTAAAAAGTGATTAAAAATGATACGTGCGACCTTTAATATATTAGTGAACAAACCAGGAAGAACTGCTGACAAACTGCGACGAAGCTGAGTAAAAACTGCGAAAAAATTTTATTATTTTGTTGCCTTGGCCGGTTTTTTAACCGACTCTTTTTTATTGAAAACCTTCATGGCATTGTCAAGATCAGCATTTACAATTTTTGCGTAAACCTGAGTGGTGCGGATGGAATTATGTCCCATCAATTTTGAAACATATTCAATTCTCATTCCCTTGCGGAGTGCGCGGGTTGCCCATGTATGACGGCTGGTATGGAAATGCAAATGTTTTTCTATTTCAACCTGTCCTGCAATATCCCGGAGATCGGTATTTGTATATGTGGTTATAGATGCGACACGAGCGAGAAGTATCTTTGGGTCTTTGAGATCATCGGATTTATCAAGGAAAGGAAAGATGAAGTCATCTTTTTGACTTTCCTTATTCTTATACCTCTCAATAATTTTTTTAGCTTTCTCAGGCAGAAGTACAGAAACTGTGCTGCCTGTTTTTTGAGTATTCAGGATAATGTGTTTGCCGTCGTAGTTTTCCCATTTAAGCTGCAATAAATCTGAAATTCGTATTCCGCCAGCATAACAGGCAAAAATATAAAGATTGCGGTGATGGTCCTTCATGGATACGGGAACAAGCTTGGCATTTTCGATCAGACCAAGTTCATGTTCTGTGAGAAAAACCTTTTCAGACGGCTCCCAGGACATTTTATATTTCAAAAAGGGATTCAACTGGTACTCAATGCGATCCTGCTTTATAGCTTCGCTGATGATCCTGCGGATGCATTTAAAATTTGATGTTACCGTGTTTGTTTTGTTTTCGTAATCTGAACGGAGATAATTATCGTACTGCCTGAGAAAATCGACAGTGAGATCATTGAATTTAAATTCCTCTTCATTGCAGAAGGTTTTCATTTTGGCTAATACCGCGGCAAAGCGCTTGTGTGTTCCTATTTTGCCCTTAGACTCGTATGATTTAATGAAGTTATCCGCAAAAGGGAAAAAGGGGACAGGATCATCACCCATGACCATGGCCTTGAGCGTTTTTACAGGGACGTATTTTGATTTGGTCTCAGCCTTCAGCGTGGCATCCTTGGCTTCAGCTAATTTCTGAGCTAAGAAAATATTCAGACGTTCGTGATTATCGTGATTCGTCCTGACCAAATCCTTGTTTGGATTCCACTGAGCAGGCTCAATATATTCGCCTGTGGAGATAAAAGAAGATTTCTTATTTTTGGTGATGCGAATATACAGCGGAGCGAGACCACGTTTATTCAGTTTACTTTTACGCAAAATTATTCTGGTTGTTGACATATTGCTGTTTTTTGCTTTCCTTTGCCGTAAAGGTAAATAGAAAATTTGACATGGTACATCCGATGGTACATCTTTTATTAAAAAAGATATCAACATGATGCTGAATTGTTCTGATGGAAAAAATGAAAAGTATTGATAATAGGGCGTTATACGGAAATAGTCAGAAAAAGTCGGTTAATCTTGGAGTTCTGTCGGGGTCACATGAAACCCAATGCTGCTGCAATGCAGCATTTTTTTCTTGAACAAAAAAAATAAATTTTTATATGCAAACGGAGGGCAAAGTCGATAATGTTTTTTGGCGTTTATAGTTGCGAACGGGATTACGGGAGGTAGTACCTGTAATCTGATATAGTGTTCTGTTAAAAAGTATAATCAGATGGATTCATTTTATTAAGGGCATCTCTAAAAAAAACCGAGTTTCAGATAGAACAGATACATGATACAGGATGCCTGCAATATCGGGCTTTATCTTGTATCCTGTATCCTGCATCTGCCAATAAAAGTGAGTTTTTAGAGGTTCTCTTAATAAAGTCGGAAATATTATAATATTATTCCTGACTTTTA